>NZ_BDGT01000063.1 GCF_001748285.1 Thermogemmatispora onikobensis
CGCCTCTGCCCGGGTCACGGATGAAGGGGCGGGTCGGTCTGTTCTCGCCGCCTGCTGGAGTGAGCCAGCGGCAGTCTCAGGAGTGAAGCGAAGGCACGGGCCTCGCCTCTCCATTCTGCCTGCTTGCTCGCTTGCTCACTTGCCAAAGCCGCACTCAGGCTCACTGGTGTATTCCACCCAGGCTGGACAGAGAGACGGACAGGCAACACTCGTCAAAGACCTTACTGCTCGCTTGATTTGCTGCCTTACTCCCGCTCCTCTCTGGTCTGCTGGGCTCAGCCACAGCCAGCGCAGTGCCATCCAGTCTTCGGTTGCGCATCGTCTGGAAGCGTGCGCCTGGCGGTCTCAAGCTCCTTCTTGCTGACCAGGGCGAGGAGACAGGCTCTGTGAGGAAAAGATCTCAGCTGCTATGCTGCTGCTTATCTGTTCTTTCTGAAAGAGAGAAGCCAATGTGGTAACGAAGTTACCCTTTGGTGTCCCTCTTATTATATCACATGCAAGGCGTTGGGCCAATCAAAGATGGACAGATTAACCACTGCTAGAGCGAAGGCGGGCTGGCAGGTGGCGGGTGCGGCCTGCTGATTCAGTCTCGCTGTCAGGCGGATCAGGCCCTCATTCCTGCCGGCTGGCTCAGCTGCTTCTCTGCCTCTCCCTCTCCCTCCTGTCTGGTGCTCATAGCAGGAGCGCCCACCTCTTCCCAGGCAGGACTTGGGCGAAGCGAGCAGCCCACCGCGGGAGCAAGGCTCACAGCGAGTGACCTGCCAGCTCCCCCTCTCCTGCTCTCCCTCCCTGCTATCGGTGTAAGCAAGCCAATGAGCGGTCGAGACGAGAGAGGGCTGAGTGAAATGGGACAGGAGCCGTCTGGCCAGATCGACTGACTGGGCAGGCGGCTCTTCACCGGTCACGTGGCCTGCGGGAGAGCAGGGAATACCGAGCTAGTGCCTGGGAGCCAGCGCAGCACTCACCATGCGAGGGGAAAGGCGCCAGATAAACAGACAGACGAACGACGGAGCGACGCGGGCCGGACAGCAGAACCAGGGAGTGGCAAAGCCAAAACCAGGCCAATCCATCGTCTCCTCAGCGATCGCTGTTCTTAACTCAAGCAAGCGCGCTCGACGATGCCTGTACTCACTTACTCAGCCACGCAGCCAGCCAAAACAGCGTGTAGAAAGAGTAAGTGAGCGAGCGGCACAAGCTGCGAACCAGGGCTAGAAGCGGTTACCGCCGAGCGGCCCGCTCATCGGAACGCCTGGCGGCTGATTGGGGGGCATGCCGGCTACGCCTGGCATCGATGGAACGCCGGGCACGGCGGAGACGCCGGGAACGCTGGGCATACCCTGCATAGGCATAGCCATCAAATTCGTCGCGCAGTAAGGGCAGAACGACCAGCGCAGCTCAAGAAGACGCTCGCACTTCGGGCAAGGCCGCTTGAGCTTCTGTCCGCAGGAGGGGCAAATCTGGAAATCCGACTCCACGCGGGCGTGACAATTGGTGCACGTCTGGCGCTCGGTCATCTCGGCCAGCAGCGACTCCTCTTCCAGCTGGCGCTCATAGATCTCTGCCAGAGTCTGGCGAGGGCGTAGAATCAGGTAGATCAGCAGTCCACCCACATTAAAGACTGCCACCAGCAGGGTTGCAATGACCTGAGTAGCCAGGTCCTGAGAGCGGGAACGAATATCGCGGAATGTCCAGATGATTAAGCTTATCCAGAAAACAAAGAAGAAAGCCAGAAAAAAACTGATAATGAACCCCAGTGCGTTCTGCAGGGTTGTGAGCAGGCCGCCCCCACTGGGGGTAGCTCCAAGGATAAGGCTAAGAGATTGCGCGTTCACAGGATGAAGGCCCCTTTCAGAATAGACATAGCTCAGTACACACAATTACAACGGACATCCCCGGTTGAATGTTGCTCCTTCCAGGACTTCCAGTACTCCCCCCAGGGCTGGCCTGCTGGGGAGAATGATCCTGTGGCGGGGCGGTCGAGCGAGCGCCCATCTGTGCGGCGCTATCGCTGGGGCCGCCCCGCTATAATTCTTCCTGTTGTACCTCACCTTGAGGTTTGTCGTTCCCTGCTCAGCTCTCGACCGTTGCCCTGCAAGGCGGGCGCAGACCTGAGCAAGGCGAGGCTGCCGTGAGAAGAGCAGAGCAGAGCAGCCTCGCTATTGTGCTATCCTGTCGATGCTGCTGCTGAGTAAGGACTCACCGAAGCATGGCCTAACGGAGCAGCAGCGTCACGATCTCCCCGGCGCGCAGTTGTCGCCGGATAGGAGGTGTATTCTGCAGCGATGAGCTATCCTGACCTCCCTGCCATCCAAGCTGCTCACGCGGTTCCTCCAGTAAGTTTGCCACAAAGGCCTGGCTGGCGACAAGACCGGGGCGGAAAGTTGCCTCGACCTCGTGGTCGAGCGGATTATAGACCCGCACTACCCAGCCCTGGTCATCGAGCGAGCGCTTAATGGCGCTGACCACCAGCTCAGGGGGCGAGACCTCGATCAGCGAGGCGCAGGCTGGAAGCTGGCCATCGTGCTGGCTGGTTACCGTGGCGCGGGCCGGTAGATTGAGGGCCTGCGCCTCGCGCAGCACCAGGCCATCCTCGGCCTCCCACGTACCGCGGTGTGGCACCAGGGCATAGTCGAATTCATGACGGCCAGGACACTGCGCCTCGGGGGTATAGTACATGGGGCCGGCGGGACCCTGGCGCGTTGAGAGATCGTCGCGCGAGAGCCACTCGACGCAGCGCAGCAGGGTCAAAGCCAGCGCCATCTCTCCCGAAGCCAGGCCCGGCCCGCTCTGGACAACCTCGTATTCCGGCAGGCCGCGGTTGAGGACCGCCAGGCCGAGCTGACCATCGCTGAGATCAACAAAGCGCTTCTGGGGGAAGGTATTGACGGGCGCCTCCGCCCACTCGCTGACGTTCTCCGGGCGAGGAGCAGTCACCGGACGCAGGCGCACCTCAAACGTTCCCTCGGCGGCCACCCTTTCTATTGTATAAGGGATCGGGAAGAGGACCCGCAGACGGTGGTCACGCGCATTATTCTCCACCGTCGTATGGATATCGATGCGGCGCACTCCCGGGTAGAGCGAGATCTCGCTGACGATCGGACAGTCGACGAAGCGCTCGCTGCGGCGATCGCGACTATCGCTACAGCTCTCTGGCAGACGCCAGAGCGAGCTAATACGCAGGGCGGCGCGCACCGGACCGGCGCTCAACAGCTCGATGCGTGGCGGTTGGGCCGGCGTACTGATCAGCGTATCGTGCGTGGGCGGACAGTAGGTATACAGGTCACCGACATCGCCGCCATCGACAACGCGATGCAAGCCGCGGAAAACGGCGCCCGTCTCTTTGTCGGTGACAGTCAGCGTACCAAGCTCGCCATCCACCTCGACGCGGTAAAACTCGTTCTCGATCGACTGCGGACCGCAGCGCAGGGTGGCATGCTCCAGCGGCGGAACCTGGTCGAGCTGAACCGCCGGATAGAGCCAGTAGGTTTTAGCCCCGTAGGGCGGCAGCTCGCTGGCCAGGAGCTCGACCTTCTGCTGGGCCAGCTCGAAGACCTCGAACTCCAGCGCCTTGATCTCCTCATGCTGGAGCAGTTGCAGCACCTCTCGCTCGCTGGCGAGCAGGCGCTCGCGGTCGCCTTTGAGCAAATTGGAAGGCGCCAGAGCGATCTCGATACGGCGCAGGTCGGGAGTAGCGGCGGGCAGGACGCGCAGATCGACGATCTCATCGGGATCATCGGGAATGCCCATCGCGATCCTGATGGTGTCGTGAGTCAGTGCCAGGAACTGGCCGGGGCGGTCAAAGGTACCCACGGCCTGCATACGGGCCAGGGCCTGACGTTGGATCATCTGGCTACCGATGCGCCGCCGGTGCTCACCCAACACCCGGAAGGGCAATGCTCGACCGTTCTCATCGACGAGAACCGCGCGCTGCAGCGACTCGGCGATATGGACCTCGACGGAGACCGCAGCATTGCGCGGCCCTGGTCCCATGTTAAAGACCACGATCGGGAAAGGCCTCTGCCCGTGATTCGCCAAGGACGGCGGCGGCAGCGTGCGCATGCTCTCAGTGACCCGCTGCAAGGCCCGCGTGAGCAGGGCCTCGCCAATTTGTTGGCACTGCGCAAAGCGGACACTATTCTCGCGATGGACCTGATCGATGCTGCAGCCACAGATGCTGTCGTGCGGCTGGTTCTGCAGCAGGTATTTCCAGGCCAGATTGATCAGGCCGCGCGGATAGTCATCGCCGAGCTTCCAGGCCCAAAGCGTCAGCGGCTCGACCCAGTGCTGGAGCAGGTGCTCCTGAGCAGTATTCTGCTGCTTGATCCACATGCGCGTCGAAAGAACGGCAGGGAGCAGATGAGCATATCGGCTGCTGCGCAACTCGCCTGTGAGGCGGCGAAGCTGGCGCTGCTGCTGCTCGATACGCTGGCGTACCTGCTCGATGTACTGGGGGATGGTGCCAATCTGAATACGGATACCTTCATACTGATGATGATTGCTGTGACCAGAGCGCGAGATGTTCCCCAGCAGCTTATTGGCCGCCTCAATAGTTGCCGGCAGGCCCTGCTGCGGCTCCAGATGGTCGGAGCCGTTCATCAAAAGCAGCGTGTCCGTTGTGGTGGGAGTACGATCGAGCAGCTGCGAGACGACTATCTCCAGCCGGGTGATAAAGGCATCGGGAGTCAGGGGCATCAGGCGCGCGTTGCCATAGCCCTCGGGCAGGTAAACCACCAGAACCCTGGTGCCATCTGGCGCCTCCCAATAGAATTCACTTTCTCTGACCTCATCGCCCACACCTCGCCAGAGAACCGCGCTATCAATAGCGAAACCTTGCAGAATCTGTGGCATCTGCGCAATATGACCGAAGCAGTCAGGCAGGTAGCCAACGCGCATAGGTTCCCCGAATCGCCTCGCCTGCCTGAGACCCGTCTGCAGATTGCGAATCAATGACTCGCCACTCACCAAAAACTCATCGGGCTGGAGATACCAGGGACCGATGAGAATGCGCCCCTCAGCAATGTATTGCTTGAGACGCTCCTCCTGCTCGGGCCGCACTTCCAGGTAGTCTTCAAGCACGATCGTCTGCCCATCGAGCATGAAGTGCTTGAATGCAGGGTCTTGTTCCATGATATTCAGCAGTTTGTCTATGGTTTGCACCAGTCGAATTCGGAACTGCTGAAAGGTCAGATACCACTCGCGGTCCCAATGGGTATGTGGCACCAGAATGATGCTGAGTTGCCCACTCATATGTTTTCCCTTGTTATGTTTCCATCTTTTATCGATTTATTGCTGCGCATTTACCACCTGCATGGCCTGATGGGGAACCTGCTAGCAGACGGCGATTACCGATGCAGGTACAATAAATGTTGAAAGATATTATACTCGCTGTCTACCCGAATGGCAATAAATGCCCCTGGGAGTAAGACTCTTAGTTAGTCAAAATGGCCCCCTTGCATTGAAGCTTGCTCCCATATATAATCTTCGCGCCAACACCTACCATTCAATATCGAGGAACTGCGACCTGTGGTCACCAGCCTACACGTTGTCTTATCACACGTCCAGGTTGCCCCTCTTTTGCAGGCTCGTCGGGAGGGGAGGCGGCAGTGGGAACTCTCGCCTGACCTGGGCCTCTCCCAAGTGACGGTTGCCTTGACCGAAGAGGGGGTACTCTTCCCTTCGGGCGAGCTGTTGCGCTGGGATGATGTTGAGCGCATCGCTTCTGCGCTCAATAGCTGTTTTCTGCTGGAACATGGTTCCGTGCGGCCCATTCAGACCTTCTCAGCGGTGACCAATCGCCCCTGTAGTCTCTATCCGACGCGGGGGGTGCCCAGCCTGCTGATCGCTGGCTTCGTCATGCACCGGGTGAAGGAGGTTGATCCGCTGGAGGACACGCGCCTCAAGATGCGCACACTGGCGCCCATTGGCGGGCGCGTGCTGGACACGGCCACTGGCCTGGGGTATACCGCCATCGAAGCGGCTCGCTTTGCCGACGAGGTGATTACCATCGAGCTTGATCCTGCGGTTCAGGAGGTGGCCCGCTTGAATCCCTGGTCACAGGATCTCTTCCATCACCCCAAGATCCGCCGCATGCTTGGCGATGCCAGCGAGCTGGTGCCGACCTTTCCCGATCAGTATTTTTCGCGCATTATCCACGATCCGCCGGCCTTCGAGTTGGCTGGCGAACTCTACTCGGGTGCCTTCTATCGCGAACTGTATCGGGTGCTCCGCGGCGGGGGGCGCCTCTTCCACTATGTGGGCGACCTGCAGAGCCGTGCGGGTAGCATTACCCTGCGGGGGGTAACCCGCCGTTTGCAGGAAGCCGGCTTTGCGCGGGTGGTGCCGCGTCAGGAGGCTTTTGGCGTGGTAGCCTATAAGTAACGCTGAGGAGGCAGGCGACCCGCCGGGCCCGATGCGCTCGTGCTCTTATTTCCTTGTTTTCTTGTTTAGTATTTTTCTAACTCCTTGCTGTGCTTACGCGCCTCGCCGACTCCTGGCGCGTGTTCTCTCTCCTCGCACAGCTCACAGATGGCGCTGAGGCCCTGCTCGATGGTCTCCTCCTCTGCTCCCAGGGAGACGCGCACGTAGTCAACGGTCTGGGGGCCGAAGAGGCTTCCTGGTACGACCAGCACCTTCCGTTGGCGGAGCAGTTCCAGGGCGAAGGCGTTGGGCTGCGCGCTGGCGCTGCTGTTGCTCCGGTGTCCGCGGTCTTGCTGGCTGCTGGTTTTCACCAGGATGTAAAAGGCGCCGTGCGGTGTATACTCGTAGCGTCCGTAGCGCTTCAGTAGTGCCACTGCGCGATCGCGGCGCTGGCGGTAGGCGGTGCGCATCTGGGCGACGCAGTCCTGTGGTCCGCGCAGGGCTGCTGCCGCGGCGCGCTGGGTCGCCAGCGGCAGGCTGGTATAGCTGGCATCGAGCACCTGGCTGAGGCTGCGCATGAGAGTCTGGCCCGCGACCAGATAGCCGATGCGCCAGCCGGTCATGGCATATGTTTTGGAAAAGCTATAGACGCCGATGAAGCTTCCCCGTTCGCGCTCCGCTGGGGTCAGCAGCGTAGCGGGGCTAACATGCTCGCCTTCAAAGACAAGCTCATCGTAGCATTCATCTGAGAGTAGCAGCAGTCGATGGCGGCGGGCAAAGTCCAAGAGGGCCGCGACCACGTCCCGGGGAAAGACGGCTCCTGTTGGATTGCCTGGACTGTTGATGATCAGCAGGCGCGTGCGCGTACTGACCCGGCGTTCCAGCTCAGGCAGGTCTGGTAGCCAGCCGCTGGCTGGATCGAGCGGGTAGGGCACGGGCCTGGCGCCGACAATGGCAAGCTGGCGATAGTAGTGGGGCCAGCCGGGATCGGGCAGCAGCACCTCGTCGCCCGCCTCGACAGTTGCCAGCAGCGCTAGCTGGACGGCGCCCGTTCCACCGACGGTCACCCCAATATTGGCCGGCGAGACCTCATAGCCGTTGATGCGCCTGATCTTCTCCGCCAGGAGCTCGCGCAGCCAGGGCCAACCGCAGGATGGGCCGTAGGTTTGGGCTTCTTCCTGCAAGGAGGCAAGGGCGGCTGCGGTGATGTGGGGCGGGGTGCGAAAGCTCGGCTCGCCAATCTCCAGGCGGAGCAGCGCCTGACCTGCTCGCTCTTGTTCCTCAGCAACCTGGCGCAGCTCGCTGAGGGGATTAGGCGGCAGACGCTGCCAGAGGCGCTGGCCTGGCTCCTCTCTTCCCTCTGGAGTCCCTTGTTGCATATCCGCTGTGCTCTCTCTCCCTTAGTGTATCACATAGACTGGGCTGTCTGCCCATAGCTTGTCTGTCTGATCGCTTGCTCGCTGCGGCCCCGTCGCCCACTCTGTTCCCAGGTTGCTGGTGCTGCGTCAGGACCAGCGAGGGCTGGCTGGCTTCTCTTCAAATGATGCCCCGCGTGCGGAAGGAGGCGATCTCTTCCTGGCTATAGCCCAGTTCGCTCAGGAGCGCGACGCTGTGCTCACCCAGCTGTGGCGGCTGGAAGCGCGCTTCTGGGGGCGTCTCGGAGAGACGCGGGAAAGGGCGCAGGGTGCCGAGGGGTTCGCCGGCGATTTCGCTCATGTGGGCGACCCCGCGGGCCTGTGTGTGGGGGTCAGTGAGCGCCTCTTCCAGAGAATAAACCGGCCCGACGCAGGCGTCGAGATCGGCCAGCTCGGCCAGCCATTCATCGCGTGTTCTGGTTTTGAAGATGCTTTGTAGAATGGCGATCGCCTGTTGGCGCTCCTCGGGGCCGACGGGTGTATGGAAGGGCAGCAGCTCCAGGTGGCCGATGCGCGTGCAGAAGGCGTGCCAGAATTTCGGTTCGAGGGCGGCCAGAGTAATGTAGCCCCCATCTCTTGTCTCATAAATATTGTAGCAGGGCAGGCCACCATCGAGGGGAGAGTGTCCAGGTTGGGGGGCCTGGCCCGTTGTCAGGTAGCCGCTGATGGCCAGGGGGAGGAGGGCCATCGCTCCCTCTGTCATGGAGACATCGACCAGGCGTCCCTGACCGGTCTGGCTGCGCCCGACGAGGGCTGTGAGGATACCGATCACGGCCATCAGGCCACCGCCGGCCAGATCGGCTAGCTGGGTTGGGGGCATGACCGGCCTCCCCTCTTGATCGCGGTTGTAGTGCAGCAGCCCGGCGTAGCCGAGATAATTCAGGTCGTGGCCAGCGCGCTGGCTGTAGGGTCCATCCTGGCCGTAGCCGCTAATGGCGCAGTAGATCAGCTCGGGGCGAATCTCACGGAGCTGCTCATAGCCCAGGCCGAGGCGCGCCATGACCCCCGGGCGGAAGCTTTCCAGCAGGACATCGGCGCTGCGTACCAGGCGCAGGAAGATGGCCCGGCCCTCCTCAGACTTGAGGTTCAGCGTCAGGCTGCGCTTATTCCGGTTGACTGCCAGAAAGGCCAGGCCCATACCGCCGGGACCGTGGGGGGGCATGTGCCGTCCGTAGTCGCCGCTGCCAGGCTCTTCGACCTTGATGACATCAGCTCCAAAGTCGGCCAACAATTGGGAAGCGTAGCCTCCAGGCAAGAGGCGGGAGAGGTCGAGTACACGAATGCCGCTCAGAGGCTGGGTCATGCCTGCTCTCCTTACTGACTGCTGTGTGGGAACTCCTGGTCCGTCCAGGTTACTTGACGAACGTTGTCTGTCCTGTCAGCTTGAAACGATTGGTGAGCGGTGATGTTCGCTCTGTTATAGCAGGATTAGTGGACGCTGTCAATCCTCTTTCTCTTCCATCGAGGTTGGCGGCGCACAGGCAGCCTGGCCCCGGCAGGGACTCTGGCCGGCCAGGAGATAGCCTCTGCGGTCTGGGGATGCGAAGCCCAAGGGGACTGCGTGATACAATGCACTCAGAGCTATGAATCTGTTGGAAATGAGGAGCACAGGAGTAGATGCCTATCGCCATTGTTGTTCATGGAGGAGCCGGCTCGATCCCCGACGAGCGGGCCGCGGTCGCACAAGCCGGCTGCCGGGAAGCAGCTGAGCTGGGATGGCGCATTCTGGAGCAAGGAGGCTCGGCTCTCGATGCGGTCGAGGCGGCGGTGCGGGCTTTAGAAGATAATCCAGTCTATAATGCTGGCACGGGAGCCACCTTGACACAAGATGGCCGGATCGAGCTAGATGCAGGCATCATGGAAGGGCGCACCCTGCAGGTGGGGGCGGTGGCCGCTGTTGAAGGCATTAAGAATCCGATCACGCTGGCGCGACGGGTGCTGGAGAGTCCCCATGTTCTGCTTGTGGGACATGGGGCCCAGCAGTTTGCCCTGGAGCAGGGGATTCCGCTCTGCCGTACCGAAGAGCTGTTGACTGACTATCAGTATCGCCGCTGGCGCGAGGGGCAGCGGGGCGTCGCGAGCCAGGCGGATGAAGATGACGAGGAGGAGCCGCCTTTCTACCGTCTGGAGGTGGCCACAACGATGTTTGCCTCAGATGAGGGGGAGCCTCCTTACTATCGCCTCCAGGTCGGCGCGACCAGTATCCATTTGGAGGAGGAGCGACATGGCACGGTAGGAGCGGTGGCTCTCGATGAGTCGGGGCTGTTGGCAGCAGCCACCTCTACGGGAGGTATCTTTCAAAAGTATCCCGGGCGCGTCGGTGATACCCCGCTCGTCGGTTGCGGCTTTTATGCCGACGAGCATGCGGCTGTCTCCTGCACCGGCCAGGGAGAAGATTTTGTTCGCCTGTTGCTGGCGCGGCGTGCTGCCGATTTTGTGGCGCTGGGGGCCAGTGCCGGGGTCGCGGCTCAGGCAGCCATCTCCGTCTTGGGCGCCAAAGCCAGTGGTAAAGGGGGCTTAATCATTGTCGATGCTGCGGGACAGGTTGGGCTGGCCCACAACAGCCCACAGATGGCCTATGCCTACCGTTCTTCTGGAATGGATCAGCCAGTCTGTGGAGTCTAAGCAAACAAGTAAGTAAGTAAGTGTAGTAGTGAAGGCAAAGGACCGAAGCGTCTCGCCATCTCCAGAGCCGGCTGGCCGGCCTCGGCTGGCTGACCAGCCGGGCGAGACCAGGAGCATCGCACGGCAGCGTTGAGATCCACCTCGCCTTTTCTCCCTCTCCCTGGCACTGTGACCTGCTGTTCCTCTCGTTGTTCTTTTCTGCTCTAATGCAGCAGGAGGGTGCTCAAGAAGAAGCCCAGGACAAAGAAGCAGGCGAAGATCACCAGGCCGCAGACCAGCAGCAGCAGGAAGGGAATGTGTTGCTGTTGTTGTTGTTCCTGTCCCGGCCCTAGCCCCAGGTCTGGTCTAAGGCGAGCTGAGGGTGGTGTGCCGGTGTAGGGGTAGAGGGGGGTATGGGGCTGAGCGGGAGTCACCTTCAGCGAGCTGTCGGCGACAGTTGGCGAAGCCGGCGATAGCTCCAGTGCGGAACCTGGCTGGAGGCCAGCGGAAGGCGTGGGAGGAGCGAAAGAGGAGAGGCGACGCCCACCTTCACCGCCGGGCAGCGACGGAAGGGACTGACCATCGGTTTCCGGCAGCAGGGGGGTGGGTGTGAAGGGGCGGGCGAGCGCGCTCTCTTCCACTGCCGGCGCGGCCACTGCAACCGAGGCAGGGACGGCGGTTTCCAGAGCCTCCCCCAATGCTTTCAGCTCCATATAGAGAGCTTCGGGTCTATTGATATGCTGGGGATGATCGCGCATGACCGCGCGTGCGATGAGATCGCAAAGCTCTGGGGGGATAGCGCGCAGGAAGCGCAAGCGGCCATCGGGAGGTGGCTCGACGCTTGTCGCGCCGGCGGGGCGTCCTGCCAGCAACTGGTAGAGCAAGAGGCCGGCGGCGCGGGTATCATCGTCGAGGCGGCCCTCACTGGCCTGGCCCCAGGGCAATTCTTGATCGGAGAGCACGATGCCGGCGGCGCCGACCACGCTCCAGGCGTTGAAATAGGCGAGATCGCTGGGGAGAGCGAAATTATTGACGCGCAGAAAGCCCTGCCGATCGCGCAAGATCGCGGAGGGCGTGAGATCGCCGTGGCAGACGCGGCGTGTTCCGCTGGTAGCGTAGACCAGGGCCTGGCAGAGCTGACAGCCAAGCTCGATCACCTCAAGAGGGGAGAGCTGGCGCTGCAGGAGGGCGGCGAAGTCCTCGCCCTCGACGTACTCCTGGACCACATAGAGCTGATCGCCCTCGCCAACAATGTCATAGAGGCCCACAATATGCGGGTGGGAAAACTGAGCTGTCATGCGCAGGGCGGTGCGGTAGACAGACACCTGCGACGGGGGCACCGCCTTGACAGCGACAGGGCGCTGCAGGACCTGGTCCAGGCCCTGATAGACGGTGCAAAAAGGTCCCTGCTTAATCAAGCGTCGCAGCAGGTAACGCCTGCAAATGACCCGGCCTGTTTCCACAATCGATGCCTCTTTATCAATCAAAGCGATTACAGATCCTGGAGAGCCAGCGTCACTGCTCCGACAAGGCTCGCCTGGGGGCCTAGCTTGCCCTGAACGATGCGCAGATGCTGGCTGGCTGCGGGCAGACAGAGCGCGCGCAGACGCTCGCGCAGGGGGGTAATCAGCGGTTCCCCCACGAGCGCGACCGACCCGCCTAAGATGATCATACCGGGATTGACAAGATGAACGATATTGGCCAGAGCGAAGGCCAGGTAGGTCAGCACCTCGTCGATCAGGCAGCGAGCCACCTCATCGCCCTCTGCGGCCAGTTGAAAGATCTGCCCCACAGTGATGCGCTCGGCCCGCCCGTCGGTCAGGCGGTGGATGGCTGCCAACGTTGCAGGGCGCTCGACGGCGCGACCGATCATGGTGCGAACGATGGCCTGAGCGGAGGCGATGGCTTCCAGATGGCCGTAGCCGCCGCAGGAGCATTTCGGCCCGTTCTGCATCACCAGCAGATGGCCGATCTCGCCCGCTGTCGAGGTCACGCCGTGGTAGATCTGGCCGTTGACGATCAGGCCGCCGCCGATTCCGCGGCCTAGCCCGACGTAAAGGGCCACCCGCTCCCCGACCCCGGCTCCATAGAGCACCTCAGCCAGGGCGGCAGCGTTCGCGTTATTGTCGATGATGCAAGGAACGTTCAGGCGCTCGGCCAGGTAGTCCTGTAGCGGAAAGTTATCCCAGCCACGCGCATGGTAGAGCGTCCGCACGATCCCCTGTGAGGCATCGACTGGCCCGCCAACGGCGACGCCCACGCGCAACACGCGCCCATCGCGCAGGCGCTCGGGGTCCAGCACTTCCCCAAGCATGGCCTCCAGCAGCTGGAGCAACGTCGTCGTATCGGGAATATACTCCAGAGGGCGGCGCAGCTGGTAGAGAATGTTGCCGTCCAGATCGGCCAGGGCCACTGATTGCCGCGTGCCGCTGCCACTGATCTCGACCCCTACGACATAGCCCTGAGTGGCTAACAGCTTACCGGTGGACCGCGGCGCCTGGCTGCTGCGTTCTGTAGACACGCTCCTGTCTCCTCTTGCGGGCTTGCCTGGTGCTGCCGGTGTGGGCAGGGCCTGACACAAAACAGAACAGCGCAAAGCAAGACAGAGAGGGTCAGGCTGCGCTTCATTCGACTCTTACCTTGCCTTGCCTGGGCTAGACTGGATTGAACTGAACTGGGTAGCTCGCCTGTGCTTCCGCTGCCCTGCTTCTGTTGCTTTCCCACTCACACCCTGGCGCTGCCTCGCCCTGCCCGCCGGCGGGGTGGGCCATTCCAGGAATTCTGTGAATTCTGATTACTCCCTTGTTACAGGCAGTGCTCTCTAGATGAACGAGACAGCGGCTTCAGTATATCATAAGAAATGTCTCGCGCAAAGTACGTTAGGATGGCTGTCTCACCTCTGCTGGCCAGCGCTTCTCTGCCTTCCCAGACTCCGGCTTGCTCTGCTCTGCTCTGCTCTGACTGCTCGTTGGCTGGCTGGCTGGTTGGCTGGCTGATCTCTTGCTTGCATCAGAGGAGCGCTGACCGCTACAATTGGTGCAGAATCTGGATGCAGATCGTCTGCCAGTAGCAGGGCTGGCGGGCGATGCCTGCCCCACCATTTCGGCAATCTGCGAGGGAGGGCGATGGTCTCATCTTCGCTGGCTGAGCCGCGTACCTTTGTTGGGCGGGGCCTCAGCCCTATGAAGCGGGCAGTCACTGTCGCGGCTTTGCTGGCGATTACGCTGGCGGTGCTGCTGATTGCTTTGCACGAGGGCCTGTCGGCGGTCGGTAGTACTATTGCGGCTTTGCTCTTTATTGCTGGCTTTATCTATTATCTCTGGATTATTGCACCACAGCCTTTTACAATCATCGTGAGTGCTGAGGAGATTGTGAAGCGTAGTCAGCGCGGCGAAACGGTGGCCCTGCGCTGGGAGGAGCTGGCGCGCGTCAAGGAGGAGTTTTTCCCAAATGGCACGCGCATTAGTCTGGCTCTCTACCGCCGCCCGAGCGCTGACGGCCAGGGCGAGAAGGCCAGCCAGCCGGTGCGGGCCTGGGTAGTCTACCGCGACGATGTCGATGATCTGGATGGGCTGACGGCCCTTGTGCAGCAGCTGAAACCCACTGACTGCCGCTGGGAGAGTGCGACGGTCCATGAGTGATGCCCGACTGCTGTAGGCAGCATTCATGGACTCCTGGGGCCAGAGGGGCTGCTCCCCCCTGGCCCCGGCTGGCCTCTCGCTGGCTAGGATAGGGGGCCGCTGCTCCAGCTCAGCTCGCTCTGTCGCCGCGCCGCTCGCTCCTGTTGGCTCGGCAGCAGCGGTCTGTTATAGGCTGGTCACCTTAAAGCTGGTGATGATGAGCTGAAAGCCGAAGCAGGAGAGACCAACCTGGGTGGTTGTGAGATAGCGATTATCTGTGACTGCCAGTTCCTGGCCGCCGTCGATCAGTAGCTTCAGGCTGTTTGCTTTGACTTCGACACGGTAAAGGTGGCTGTGATTCCCTGGGTTGAATGGGACCGTTGCCAGGGCTTGACTGTTGGAGCTGATGGAGGGGCGGTTGTTAGCGGCGATGATCGCCTGGTAGGGGTTGTCGTCGAACTCTCTATAGGTGATCCCCGCGATATAGCCGCGCCAGGGGTTCTGTGTGGGGTCGCCGCGCACGGTGATGCCAAAGCCATCGTTGTAGGTGTCATTCAAGGAGATGATTTGAAGGGTGGCTTCTACTGCATAGTTGGTGATGCCGTCGAGCGAGCAAGGCGCCCCAATCGTCGGCTGCAGGGAATCATCCTCATTTGTGCCGTCGTTCAGTAACTGACCGTTGAAAACTTTCCAGTCGGCAGAGCCGGTCCAGCCCTTCCAACCGTGAGCCGCATCGGCCTGGCAGAGAATGGTTCCAGGCGCTGGCTGGGGGGTCGACCCTTGACTCTGGCTGCCCTGGGTAGTTCCAGCCTGTACATTGGAGGATGTGGATGTGCTCGGTTGGGAACTGCCGCCCACCCCGATGAAATTGAAGGTCAGCGAAATCACTAGCAGTAGACTCAGCAATACAATGAGGCCGATATAGAGGCCGTGTGACTGACGCCGGCTCGCTGGCGCTGGGGATGACGAAGTAGCTGGAAGGGTAAAGGTCGAGGACGGTGTACGCTGGTCTCTGCCCGGGATAGGCGTCGAAGAGGCAATCGTTGCTTGCCAGCTCATATCGGGTGGCGGTGGTGGTATCGCCGTCTGGCCTCTTGCGCTCTGGGCAGAGGGTGGCATGGGAGGCTGATTGGTCTGGAGAACTGTCGAGATGTCGCTGGGGGCTAGCTGGTTGAGTTGGTCGACGATACGCTGATTGTAAAGGGTACATTGGGGATTGATGCAGACTCCACTGCTGTGGAGGCGGTGACCACATTGGCCACAGAACTGAGGCAAATCAGTGTCACTCTGGCTCATGGAAAAGCCTCCTATAGTCAGCATAGGATCAGGTCGGATGGATAGGTAGATGGATGTATCTACTCTTTCAACGATGCATGCTCCTTCTGATCCTCCTTACTGTTCTTCTCACCTCCCCTATTCTAGCACTGATGGTTTTTGTCTGCGACCTCTTTCTGGGCCTCTGTCGATCTGACCCAGGCAGGCGGCCAGATAGTATAATAAAAGCACGAGCCGCTCTCCTCGCGGCCCTGCAGCAGGACATAAAGGCGGTCTTCTGTATGGATGCACGTATCTCTCAGCATCATCTGACGGTTCGTGAACAGCTCGTTCTTAGTTTCCTCTGGCTTGGGCTGAACATCCAATCTGCTGCTCTCTTACCGATTGTGGTCCCGACGCAGATCCTGCTATTTGTGGCTCCGGGCCAGGCAGGCAGCGCCGAGCAGGCAACCTTTCTGGGCTGGCTGTCAGCGATGGGCGCTTTTTTTTCGCTCGTGGTGCCCCCCATCGTTGGCCTGCTTTCTGATCACACCAGCAGCCCCTTTGGACGGCGACGACCCTATATCGTGGTCGGTGGGGGGCTGACGCTGGTGAGTGCCCTGCTATTGGCGGGTGCCGTGAACGCAATGCTGTTGGTGACAGGGCTGGCGCTCTTCCAGTTCGCCAGCAACGTTGTCTGGGCGGCCTATCAGGGCGTGCTGCCCGATCTGGTGCCGGAGGACCAGCGCGGCGAGGCTTCCGGCTACATGGGCCTGATGACGATCCTGGGCAACGTCGGCAGCCTGGGGCTGGCGGCCTGGTTGTTCGGAGGGGTGAGCCTGGGATCGCTCGGCGCTTCTCTGATCACCCACGGCGCGCTGATTTATTACCTGGTGACCGATCTGGTTATGCTGCTGGGCATTCTGGTGACAGCCTTTGGGGTGCACGAGCTGCCCTATCATCCGGGGACCCTGGCCGAAAGCCGGCTCCGCTCCTGGGAGAGGCTGCGTCGCTGGCTGAGCAGCAACTGGGTCGCGCCCTGGCGCAGCTCCAATTTTACAACTGTCTTCTTGACGCGCTTCTGCGTCATGATGGGGCTGTACTTATTCATGACCTTTATCGAGTACTACTTTGCGAATGTGGCGCACGTCTCCAATTTTGTGCAGCAGACTGCCGCTGTGGCCACGCTGGCACTGGTGGGGGCCTTGCTGAGTACGCTGGGCCTGGGTCTGCTCTCGGATCACGTTCGCCGTGCACCGCTCGTCTGCCTGGCTACGCTGATTATGGGGCTGCCAGCTCTGGCTTTTGTGGTGGCGCCGGCGGCGCTGCCGCTCTGGCCGTTGGGCCTGCTCTTCGGCCTTGGCTACGGAGCCTATACCAGCGTTGACTGGGCCCTGGCGATTGATGCGCTGCCTTCGCTGGAGGTGGCCGCCAAGGATCTGGGCCTGTGGGGCGCCTCATCGAACCTGCCTTTAACGCTTGCTCCCTTGATTGGTAGCCTGGTCATCAGTATGGCTGCTGGTCATGATCAGACAGCTCTGGGCTATCGCCTGGTCTTCGCTCTGGCTGCGTTCTTCCTCCTGCTCGGGGCTGTTCTGGTGCTACGGGTGCGCGAGCGGCGCCAGCAGCCTGTCCTGGCGGAGCCGTCGGAAAGCGAAGCTGAGGAGCAGGCACCTGATGGAGGAGGAAGGTTACTGAGGACGTCAACGTCGATCCCTGCCACTGCTGCTACCTCCTCGGCGGCTCATTCGATTCAGGAGAGACGGGGACCACGGGGCCGTGTCAATCCTCTCTGGTTGCTGGCGCGTGAGACGCATGCTGGCGAGGCGCGGGGGATCATGCGCTTCTGGACCTTCTGGGAGAAGTTGACGCTCGCTGTGCTTGGGATTGAGCCGGTGCCTGCTGCTCCCTATGGCCTCTTTCAGGCCCGCCTCACGCGCTATCATGGCCGACGTCCGTTTGTGCTGCCCGATGGAACGCGCATCGACCGCGGTGATCGGCTGGTGGAGCTGCACTTTGCCAATCGGCGCCTGCGCGATGCCGCCCTGCGGAGTTCTCCCTGGGAGCTGCTGCGTCTGATGCGAGCCGATCTGCGCGCCCTGGCAGCCTGGCTGCAGACGCCGGCCTGCGCGGAGGTGCGCGCTGTCTATGGGGTGACGCTCTTGGGCCAGGCAGCGCCTCGCCTGGGCTTTAGCGTGCGAGAGAGAGCGCGTAACCTGTGGAGCCGGGCCGATCGCATTTTTATGACTGGCCTGCTGCTCCTCTATCATCCGCAGGGGCGGGCTCGTCTCGCTCGCGGCACCACCTATGGCCGCTATCCCAAGGAGGTGTGGATGTCGCGCGCCGAACTGCTGCGCCGCTACGGCGGGCCGGAGGGTGCAGCGATGACTGTGCCAGGCTGGCAGTCGCCGCATTGAGACCTCTGCTCTTCCTGGAGAGGCCCCCCTGTCTTTCGGTTGACACAACCATAAGGCGGCGCCTACAATCACAAATAAAGCCACCGGCGTGAGCACTGGCCTGCCCGCCAGACAGCGGCTCCGATCCGATGGGGAGCCGCTGGTACTGACAGCCGGTGGTCGCTTTCTGGCGAAGATTGAGCGTTTCTGTGTCTGTTTGTCCCTCTATTCGAGGCTCCAGTCGTGTGGCAGAGGAGCAGAAGAGGCATGGGCGAGCCGCTGGCGATCTGCCCGGCTGGAGAGAGCAGCGAGTGAAGGTGACTCTCTTGAGTGACGATAAGAAGCACCGTGCAACGGCTGGTGAGCGCCCCAAGCATCCCGCCGAGCTGACGCCAGGGGCCGAAGAGGTCGTTCGTGGCGTCTGGAAGATCACGCTGCCCATTCCTTTCCCCTTGCGCACGGTCAATGTCTATGCCCTGGTAGGCCGTGATGGTTGGGCTTTGGTGGATGCGGCGATGGGGACGCCCGAGGCCCGGGCCGTTCTGGCTGAGGGGCTGGAGCGTGCCGGCTTGCAGCTGCGGGATCTGCGGGCCCTGGTTCTCTCACATCATCACCCTGACCATATTGGCCTGTCGGCAGAATTGCAGGAGCAGAGCGGCGCCGCGGTCTATATGCATCCCATCGATGCCTCCATTATGGAGGCGATGTGGCGCGATGGCCGCAGCGACCAGCGCAGCCAGCAGCGCTCGTTCGCTCAGGCGAATCAGTTTTTCAGGCCGCATGGAATGCCACCGTTGGAGCCGACGGTCAGCTCGCAGCTGCCGCCGGAGGTGGTGAACTTTGTCATTCGCGTGCCCCCCGCTGAGGCCATTACCCACGTCGAAGATGGCGCTGAAATTACTCTGGTTGGGGAGCACTACCGCGTCATCTGGACGCCCGGTCATTCAGACGGCCATATTGTGCTCTTCCGCGAGCGCGATGGCCTCTTGCTGGCTGCCGACCATGTACTGCCACGCATCACCCCAAATATCGGCCTCTATTCGGAGTACAATCGGGCTAATCCATTGGGGGACTACATTCAGTCGCTGGAAAAAGTGCGTCATCTTCCGGCGAGCCTGGTACTTCCGGGTCATGGCGAGCCGTTCCACCATCTGGCGCGCCGCGTGCGCGAGCTGATCAGACACCACGCTCAGCGCGAGCTGGAGATTTTGTCTCTGCTCGGTCGGCGCCCCCAGCATGCCTATCAGCTCGCCGAGCAGGTTTTCGGCCCCCGCCTGAAGAGCGATGAGGCGCGTCGTATGGCAGTAGCTGAGATTCTCTCCCATTTGGAGCACCTGCGCCTGGGCGGCTACGTCAAGCAGGAGCGCACAGATGACGGCCTGATTCTCTACGCCGCCGTCTAGGAATTTTGGTTATGGCGGAGCTGTCAACCCGCCTGGGAAGCCAATTTTTTACTTGTTCGCTCGCTATGAACTGGCTTCCCAGGCGGATTCAAGCCCAGAATCTAGCTCTGAAGCTTGACGAGCCGCTTGTATTTCGGAAAAGTGCGTGCTATATTCTATTTGGCAGTGAGGTTGTCATGCCGCTTGACTGGCCCGGCGTCTTCGGGGCCGAGACCGGGAGCGGCCTTGCATCGACAGTTGTGTTGTAAGGAGGTCTCCATGGCAACAGCGAAGAAGAAGGAAGTTGCGACGATTGGCCGTCAGGAATTGGCCAAGCGCATCGCTCAGAAGGCCGATATCTCTCAGAAGCAGGCGGGTATCATTCTGGAAACGACGCTGGACGTGATTCGCGATGCCCTCAAGTCCGGCGATGAGGTCCGCCTGGTTGGCTTCGGCTCCTTTAAGGTACGCAAGAGCGCGCCGCGCAAGGGCGTCAACCCGCGCGATGGTCAGACCATTCAGGTGCCCGCAAAGAACCGCGTGCGCTTCTCCGCCGGCAAGGAACTGAACGAAGCTGTACAGAGCAAGAAATAGCTGTAGTCGCTCGTAGTGCGTCTCTCTCCTCACTGCCACTGGGTCCCCTAGCCCCTGGCACGCCCTCGCTGGAGCAGGGAGAGGGGTGAGTGAGAACGCCTGTCGCCCTGATCGACCTTGCTCCTCCTCGTGCAGGCCACGGGGCTGCTGTTTACTCGTTTGACCGCTTGAGTGAGTGAGTGAGCGTGCGTGCGTGCGCCCGCTATCCGGCGGTTCTTCGTCGTTTGTCTATTCCTCCTTTCCCCTTTGTTTGTATAGCCAGCCGGAGACCCGGCTCACTTCCTGCCCCTCTTGCTTGCTGGTCGAAGTCTCCCTGTCTCTCTCTTCCTTCTCGTTGGCCTGGTACATGAACAAGCAAGGAAGGGGCGTTTAGACGTTCTCTCTCCCGTTGCGCAAGGCTGGCCAGAGGTTGCAGGCCAGACAGACGATGGTGGCCAGTCCCGTTGGACCAGACAGGCCGAAGAGCAGACTCAGAAGCAGCGGGTTGCCGGACCAGAGGCTTCCGAGTGGTGCGGCCAGGAGCAGGGGAAAAATGCGCAGGACGGTGGCCAGGTTGCCAAGCCAGAGAGTGGCCGCCACAAGCTGGGGGGTGGCGATCCGGCTGCCAGAGAAGCCGGGGACCATCCGCGGGGCGATACCGCAGATGAGGAGGGTGATGAAGCCCATTGCCAGACCGTGGCGCGCTGCGTCGAGGCTGAAGGGGAGCGGGCTGCCCCAGAGGAGAATGAGGCCCGCGCTGATCAGCAGCAGGGCCGAGAAGAAGGCCCACAGATAGGCACTGGCGATCAGGGCGACAAAGGGGCCGTAAGCCTGGTTTTGTTGGACGGTATGGCGGCGATAGGAGCGGGCCAGGGCTTCCGGCGCCGGGGAGAGGGCCGCCACATGGGTTGGTAGCCGTCCACGCCGGCGCATCATGCTGATGAAGATTGCGACAAAGCCAGCTATGACACCGCCCATGAGCAGCAAACCTGGCCCTTCGAGAAAACGAAGCGGCCAGGCGACGGGCGCTGAGGCCGGGTCGGCTCCCTCGCCGAGTCCCAGACCCAGGCAGAGGAGGAGCAGGCCAAGCTCATAGCCGCCGGCCAGTGGCCAGAGAATAGGCCGCGGGAAGGCTTCTAATCCGGCATACATGGGCAGCGACTGGGCGGAGACAGCCAGGGCAAAGGGAATGAGGAAGCCGAAGAGGCCAAGGCTGATGTTGAGTTCGTCGCCAGGCTGAGGGGCGAGACCGGCCTGGGTGGCTGCCTGGAGCATGTTGACCAGGTTCAGGATGGCCGCCGCTCCCAGGGCCAGCGCGGCCAGGCTAATAAAGGGAGCAATGCCCAAAAAGGCTTTGCGCGTGCTCAAGGCCGGACCGCGGAGCAGGAGCAGGAGATATTCGGCTGCGGCCAGCACTAGGGCCAGCCCCTCGCTGCCGCCGCTCACGACGAGCACTGACCTCCAGAGGAGGGGAACCGTGCCGGTCAGGGCGAGCAGCGGCTGGGCGAGGACCCGCAGGAGCAGGCCGCCAACCTGGAGGCCGAGAATCCAGGGGACCAGCCGCGGTAGTGGGAGGGCCGTGCCGCGCAGACGTGGCAGGAAGTGGAAGGAGACACCGATGACAAAGAGTGCCGCCCAGCCATAGAGCTGGAGATGGCCGTGGGCCTGGACCAGGGCACTCCACCAGTTCCCCGCTGGTAGACGCAGGGCCTGGGTCACGGTGAGCACAGCAGCCAGGAGGAACCCGCCGCCGCTCCCGATGAGGAGAGCGGCACGTAGCAGCGGAGAGACACGCTCGAACGGCTCTTGCGATCGTTCGCGCTCTCTGCCGGCGCTGGCTGCGCTCGTCAGGGAGGTAGCGTCTGCCGCTGACATCAGCCTTCACCCCCTTCTGACACTCGCTGTGGCTCGCTGGCAGGCTCTGCTGCTTCGCTTTCTGGAGGAGCCCCTGCCCCAATCATGGTGATCAGAAAGACGCTATCCTGCAGCGCTTCAACGCTATGAGCCACGCGCGGCTCTAAATGCAACAGCGTTCCTGCGCGCATGCTGATACGCTCGTGCTCCAGCGTGAAGATGAGGTGTCCGCTGATGACCTGGATAAAGGCGTGATAGCTTGTGCGATGCTCGCCTTGCCGCTGCCCTTCTTGCAAGGCGAGCAGCAACTGGCGCCCGGCGGT
>NZ_BDGT01000064.1 GCF_001748285.1 Thermogemmatispora onikobensis
GATAAAATCCTGGAAGAGAACAAGGGGCCGCTCGATGAGGAACGGGTCATCCGCTGGATGACCAAGGTCTGCGAGGCGCTCAGCTACATTCACTCGCGCAATCCACCGATCATTTTGCGCGACCTCAAGCCGGGCAACATCATGATTACGCCGGAGGGCGACGTTCAGCTGATCGACTTTGGGATCGCACGCCGCTTCAATCCCAATAAGCGCACCAACACTGAGAACCTGGGCACCATTTCCTATGCCTCGCCTGAGCATCTTGGCTCAATCACCGCTCCGGGCCAGAAGCGCTCACCTCAAAACCCCGGTCGCCTGGTGCAAACCGACGCCCGCTCGGACATCTATTCGCTTGGGGCCACGATGTATCACTTGCTGACCAACCAGGAGCCGGAGCCGATGCAGACGCCGGCCCCGGGCAGCATCCGGGCCAAGAATCCGAAGCTGCGCACGATCCAGGTGGACGGGCGCATCATCTGCCCGATCGAACAGGTCATTATCAAAGCCATGCAGCAGGACCCGGCCCATCGTTTCCAGAGCGCCGAGGCCATGCGAGTAGCCTTGCAGCAGTGCCTGCCGGGCCAGGCAGCGCCTGCGACCATTCAGATTCCGGCGATCTCGCCCAAGGCGACCATTGTGGTACCGGCCACACGTGGACAGGCTCCCGTCCCGGGGGGGTCACCCTCTCAAGCGCCCCAGGGACCCGGGCCAGTTTGTCCTCGCTGTGGTCTCCAGAACCGTCCCGGGGCCAAATTCTGCAAGCGCGATGGTCAGCCCCTCTTCCAGGGGGCAGCAGCGGTTCCACCCAACGTACGCATGCAGGCCCAGGCCTACGCCTCACTGCCAGCAGGTGTTGTGCGCCAACCTATTCGCGCCCGCCCTATCTCTGTCGGTGCCCCGGTCAGCAACGACCCTCTGGCCTTCTATCGGCGCGGTTTGCAAGATCTCAACAACCGGCGCTACCTCGAGGCCATCGAGGAATTCAAGCAAGCGCTGGCCCTCGGGCGCCCTACCTACGACGTGCTCTATAGCCTGGCTCGAGCGTATCGCCAATATGGCCAATCCCTGCGCGATAAGGATGAGAAACTTTTCCACGAAAATATGACCCATGCCGCCGAGCACTTCGCCCAGGCGGCCAATACCCGGCAGAACGCCCTGGATGCCTACTTCCAGCTCGGCCTCTGCTATCTCGACCTGGGCCTTTACTCCAAGGCCGAGGCCGCTTTCAAAGAGGCGCAGCGCATCGCCCCCCAGGATGCCGCCATCTATTACCAGCTGGGGCAAGTGGCAATGAAACAGGGTTACCAGCGCGAGGCCGAGGGCTACCTGCTCGAAGGGCTGAAGATCAATCCCGATCACGCCCTCATTCTGCTCACCCTGGGCCGCCTTTACAGCGAAACGCGCCAGTACAACTCGGCGATCCGCGTCCTCCAGGAGGCCACACGCTGCGACCCCTCTCATGGAGATGGCTGGTACGAGCTGGGTCGCGCCCACATGCGCGCCAATCAGTGGAATCAGGCCCTCAGCGCCCTGGAACAGGCACGGCAACGTGATCCCGAGCGAGCCGAGATCTACAGCGCCATGGCCACGTGCTATCTAAAAATGCGCAAAAAGGTGGAGGCCAGACAAATGCTCCGCGAAGCCCTGCAGCGCGATCCCAATAACGCTGAGGCTCTGCGCCTGCAAAAGCAGCTGTGATGGGTCCGACCGATGGCACTCGATGGTCTCGCCAGCCATAATAAGGAATTGAATCGTCGCCAGCCACTCCTGAAGCCGAACACCAGAAGAAGAAGAAGAAGAAGAGAGGACCGAATCCGTCTCAGAGAGCGAGGAGAGCAGGTATGATCTGTCCAGTTTGCAGCACGCCCAATCGGGACGATGCGAAATTCTGCAAAAGCTGTGGGCGCTCGCTTCCGCGGGAAGCCCCCGCCAGCGAAAGTTCCGCCGTCTCCGAGCAGTCAATCCGACAATCCCAGGAAGCGGAGCGCACCGCCGCCAGCCAGGGGCCGGAAGACCCAAGCCTGGCCCCGACACTGATCCTGACACCCGAGCGCATGATGGCCTATCATAGCCAGCGCTGGCAGCGCGAGCTAGAGGAGGCCGAGCGCCAGCAGAAGCAGCAACAGCCAGCCAGCAGTGGATCAGCACAAGAGGCCAGGGACGTCGCCGACCTGCCAACCATCTTGCTGGCTCCGGGAACTGGCGAGACACAGACCGAGGCTCGCGGAGGCCCAGGCCCAGGCAGCGCTGCTACCAGTGAGCAGCCTGCCGTTACTAGAGCGGCCCCTTCCAGCGAGAGTGGCAGCCAGACAAAGCCAGGCAGCGGCGAACTGAGAGGTGCCTCCGCGGCTCCCCCCCCAGAGAGTGAGCAAGCCGCAGACACCCCCGTCAGCAGCGCCGTCGACCGCCCGGCGGAGTCGGCAGAACCAGAAGCGACAGAAGATGAATTACAAGAAGGGACAAGAACCGCGGTGGAAGAGCTATCATCAGCAGATCAACCTGCTCAGCCAGAGGCCAGCGACCAGACCTCTACAGCCAGTGCTGGGCCTGTTACTCCGAGCCAGCCAGTAGAGGATGCGAGTACCGAAGCAGCGGCAGCAGCGAGCAGCGGGCCACTAGAGAGCGGTACCCTCCTGGGTGGGCGCTACCTGATTAACCAGCTCGTTCGAGAAGAGGAACACGAGCGCATCTATCAGGTCACCGACCAGCAGGGCTACCAGCACTGTTGGAACTGCGGCAGCCAGGAGAATGCCGAAGGAGATGAGTTCTGCATCAACTGCGGCGCCGAATTGCTGGGTATGTCCTACCTTCTGCACGAATTCAGCGACGAGCAGGCCAGCCCCGAGATCCAGGTCACTGGCGGCCACGTTGTGAACACCTTCATCGAAGGAGGGCGCACCTACGCCGTAGAACAGCCGCAGGCCGAACGCGATCCCTTCCCCGAGGGCGTCCATCTGATCGCAGCGGCCCTCTCCGACGCCGGCATCGTCCGCCGCGATGAGCCGAACGAGGACAGCACCCTCCTGCTCCTCCTGGAGCGCTCTCACGAATCCATCTCCCAGCCAGTAGGCCTCTTCATTGTCGCCGACGGCATGGGAGGGCACGCCAGCGGCCAGCTTGCCAGTCGCGTCGCCATCAATACCATCGCCGAGCGCATCGCACGCGACCTGCTGGTAGCCCCCCTGAGCGCCGAAAAGGAGAGCCAGCAAGCACCGGCGCCAGCTGAGGAAGAGCAGCTCGTGCTTCTGCTGCAGGAAGCCGTCGAGGAGGCCAACAGCCGCCTCAGCCAGATCAACCAGCAGAACAAGACCGATATGGGTTGCACCCTGACCGGTTTTATGATTGTGGGGCGCCACTCGTATATCGTTAATGTGGGCGACAGTCGTACCTACATGGTCCGTGGCGGTCAGCTTTATCAGCGGACGACCGATCACTCGCTCGTGGGGCAGCTTGTGGCAGGCGGCCTGATCCAGCCAGACGAAGTCTACACCCATCCGCAGCGCAGCCAGATCTTCCGTAGCCTGGGCGATCGCCCCAACGTGCAGATCGATCTCTTCAAGCAAGAGCTTTACCCGGGCGACATCCTGCTGAGCTGCTCAGACGGGCTATGGGAGATGGTACGCGACCCACAGATCGAGAGCATTCTCAACGCAGCCCCGGACCCACAGACAGCCTGTGCCCAGTTGATAGAGGCAGCCAATGCAAATGGGGGAGAAGACAACATCAGCGCTGTTGTGGTCTTTGTACGTTGAACACTATGATATACTGAAGGCTGCCACCAATGAAAGGAGCTGATAGACTATGCCTGGTGAGGTAGTGCTGGCGTATCAGCTGGGGAAGGACTACATGCCGGTCACCGGTGGGAGCCAGCTCGCCTATGTCCTGCTGGAGGCCAAGCCCACCGAGATGATGGCCCAGGTCCGCCTCCCCCTGAATTTTGCCCTGGTGCTGGACCACTCTGGTTCCATGAAAGGGGCCAAGCTGCACAATGTCAAAGAGGCGGTCAAGATGGTCATCGATCACCTGGAGCCGACCGACTACGTCTCTGTCATTGTCTTCGACGACACAGCCCAGGTCATCATCCCCTCGATGCCGGCCCAGGACAAGGTGGGCATGAAGGCGGCCATCGACCGCATTCGCGACGGTGGTGGTACCACCATGTCGCTGGGCATGATCCAGGGCCTCAACGAACTGCGACGCTACAGCTTCCCCAACACCGTCAACCGCATGATTCTCCTGACGGATGGGGTCACTTACGGTGACTCGGATCGCTGTCGCCAGCTTGCCCGCGAAGCAGCAGCTGCGGGGATCGCCATCTATCCGCTGGGCATCGGGCAGGATTGGGATGAGAACCTGCTGGACGACATTGGCCAGCTGAGTGGGGGGATGCCAGCGGAATTCATCAGGAATCCCGCCGATGCCATGAGCATCTTCCAGCAGCAGGTTCAGAGCGCCGTTGCAGTGGCCGTGCGCAACGCCGTCATCACCCTGCGCCTGCCAACAGGGGTCACCCCGAAAAAGGCCGTCAAAGTCTTGCCCATCATCAGCGATCTTGGCCAGTCCGTCCTCTCGGATCGCCAGGTGGTGATTCCCCTGGGCGACCTGGAGAAGGAGACGCCCCAGGCCGTGCTGGTCGAACTGCTCATCGACCCACGCCCGGCGGGCCTCTTCCGCATTGCCCAGGCCGAATTGTCCTATGATGTGCCCATCGCCAATCTGGTGGGCGAGCGCATTCGTGAAGATATTAAAGTCACCTTTACAGCTGATCCCAACCAGGCGGCCCAGGTGAACGCACGAGTCATGAACTTCGCCGAGAAGGCTAACGCCCAGCGCCTGGTGACGCGCATCCTTGATGAGTATAAGCGCACAGGCAAGGTGACAACACGCCTGGCACCCAACGTGACGCGCATCCTTGATGAAGAGACACAAGCAGCACTTGAGCAGATCAGCAAAGGACAGCAGATTTCTCAGGAACAGGTTAAAACGATTGGCAATAAGACGAGAAAGTTAACGCAGCGCCTGGACGACATCCTGCCCTGACAGTACGCAACAGAGCAGAAAGAGGAGCACAGCACGGGAGGATTCACTCAAGGTGTTGGACGTCCGTGCCACCGACGCGCGCGGAGGTGAGAAGGCGTGCTTCAGGGGTAACATCGGATTAGAGGAGGAGAGTAGAATTATGCCAGTATATTGTTCCTTGGGTCATGAGAACCCGGATGGTTCGGCCTTTTGCGACGAATGCGGCGAGCCGTTGAATGCGGCAGCCCCGGCGGCGGCGCCGGCGGCTCCAGCTCCGGCAGCGCCCGTTGCTCCGAGTGGAGCCGCACAGCCAGGCATGCAAACCTGCCCCTCATGTGGCGCGCAGAATCCCCAGGGCGAGGCTTTCTGTTCGAATTGCGGGGTAAGCCTGCTGGGAGCGCCGGCGGCGGTGAGCGCACCGGGTGTGGCGCCAGCCGCTCCCGTGGCGACGCCAGCGCCAGCGCCAGCGTCCCCCGCCCCGACCCCTGCTCCTGCAGCGGCAGGCTCTAGCCTGCAGGCCCGACTGATCGTTGAGGCGGACAACCAGGAGTTCGACATTAGCGGGAAGGACAACATCCTGATTGGCCGCGAGGACGCGGTCAGCAACATCTTCCCCGACATCGACCTCACCCCTCATGGGGGCGAAGAGGGCGGGGTCTCGCGCATGCACGCACGCATCTTCATCCAGAACGGCCAGTACATGATCGAGGATGAGAATAGCACCAACTACACCTTCCTGAATCGGCAGCGCCTGGCTCCCAAGACGCCAACGCCGCTGCACGATAATGACGAGATCAAGCTGGGCCGCGTGTTGCTGCGCTTTAAAACCTCATAAGCCAGAGGGGAAAGAAGAGGAGAAGCGGGGAGGCGACAACTGCCAGCAGGGCACAGGCAGTCAGGCCTCCCCCTGTCATTGACAGCCAGGATCGCTACCCGCTATAATCTACAAGACATCCTTTAGTGGAGGAGAACGAGGGGTTTATGAAACGCACCTGGCAACCGAAGCGTATCCCCCGCAAGAGGGAACACGGCTTTTTGAAACGCATGGCGACGCGCGCCGGTCGGCGAGTGCTCAAGGCCCGCCGCCTGAAGGGTCGCTGGCGCTTGACAGTCTAGCGCCCCCCGCAGGCGGGCCTCACCCGGCCCGACGGCGTCGACTCGCCGCCTGCGGTAGCTCCTTTTCTGGGGTGTCTCTCAAGGCGCTCTCTCTCACCTGTTGGTGAAGATGATAGATCACAAGCTAGCAAGACGGTGGCATTAAGAAGCGAGCTGCGCCTGCGCAAAAGCCGCGATTTTCAGCGGATCAGGCAGCAGGGAAGGAGTGTTGCCTCCAGGTTGTTGGTCCTCGCCTGGGCACCGACGGAGAGCGATCAAGTTCGTGTCGGCTTTGTGGTCAGCCGACGCATCTTCAAGCTGGCCACGCAGCGCAATCGCCTGAAGCGCTTGCTCAGTGAGGCCATTCGACCTTGCCTGTCCCGGCTGCGTGGCGTGGACCTTGTCTTGATTCCCAGGCGCGAAGCGCTTGAGGCTGATCTTCAGACGTTGAAGGCCGAGCTGCAGGTTTTGTTACGCCGAGCGCGATTGCTGCTGGCCAACAAGGCGTCTGGGCGGCAGCGCCCGGCAAGGGAGTGTCCATAAAGGTCGATTAGCCGTGAAGTACGTTGCTCTGTTTTTGATTCGTGTCTACCAGCGCACCTTTTCCGTCATACTGCCCCCCTCGTGCCGCTTCGTTCCTTCGTGCTCACAGTACGGGTACGAGGCAATCCAGCGCTTCGGGCTGATTCGTGGGGGCTGGCTGACGGTGAAACGCCTGGCACGCTGTCACCCGTTCTATCATGGAGATCTCTATGACCCAGTTCCTGAGCGCCTGGGCCAGTAGGCAAGATCGAGGAAGGCAGGAGAAATCCCGTGGGGATCAGTGATTTTATCAACGTCGTCTTTACGCAGCCCATCTTCAACGTTTTGATGCTGCTGTACCACCTCTTTGGCGATTTCGGCCTGTCGATCATCGTCCTAACGCTCATCATCCGCCTGATTCTTTTCCCGCTGACGCTGCAGCAGCTGAAATCAGCCAAGGCGATGCAGGAGCTGCAGCCAGAGATCACCCGCATCCGCGAGCGTTTCCGCGACGATCCACGCGCCCAGCTCGAGGCCACGCAGGAGCTATACAAACGCTACAACATCAATCCCTACTCGGGCTGCCTGCCATTGCTCCTGCAGCTGCCGGTGCTCTACGGACTTTACTTTGCCTTCCGAGCGGTCATCGACGATGCTTCATTGAAGGGAAATCAGGGGTTGGAGCGGCTCAATGGCTTTATCTATCCCTTCTTACCAAAGTTCAGCCATTTCCCCAACGTCAACCTCGACTGGTTCACCTTCATTAACCCAGCCTGGCACCTGTCGCTGGCCCTGCCTGACCCGACCCATATTCTGCCCATCCTGGCCGCCCTGGCAACCTTTGTCCAGCTCTACCTGACTCAGTCCCGCAACAACAATCGCTCTCTGGCTGCAACGACTTCCTCCGGCACCTCTACCCCTGATGCTCTGGCCGCTCAGCAGCAGACGATGAAGATCATGACCTGGCTGATGCCTCTGATCACCCTCTTCTTCGCCTGGAGCTTCCCCGCTGGCCTGGCCCTCTACTGGGCCGTCGGCTCCATCATTATGGCAGTCCAGTACTACCTGGTCACAGGCCCAGCCAGCCCTTTCTCCCCTTCCCGCAAAGAGGAGGAGAAACAAAATGAGCAACTGATGCAGACCCGCGTTCTCAAAGAGACAATCGAGTCAGAGGAGGCGCAAGCGGCATTCCCGGATGAGCGCCCCTGGCGCAATGGTACGAGCGCTTCGCGCCGCCATCTGCGCAGCACTTCAGCCCGTCGACGCGGCGTTGTACGAAGGAGAAATCCCACTCCCAGCTAGGAGGAGCGAGCGTCGGTCAGAGTGCCTTGAGCTGGGCCGGGCTGGATCGCGGCGGATGGGCTGATGAATCAGGTTCGCCGACCTACCCTAGCGATGAGAGTAGCAGAGTAGGTGAGCAGGCCTTGCCAGCCAGCCCTCCGCTGGCTGCCGCGATCGCCGCCAAGGCCGGTTCGGTTGGTCTGCCTTACCCAGGTCGAACCACTGCCCCCGGCTGGCAACCAACTGACCGATTCTCTCATGCTCTCGCTTCTCGTTCTGCCCTGCATTGTGTGATACCTTCAAGGGAGGCAAGTAAGCAGTGGAAAGCATTGAGGCCAGTGGTAAAAGCGTTGAAGAAGCTGTCCAGCAGGCTCTGCTCCGTTTGGGCAAGCGCCGAGATGAGGTCGAGGTGACAATCCTTCAAGAGCCTTCACGCGGCGCCTTCGGGCTGGGCAGTCGCGAGGCACGGGTCCGGGTGACGATTCGCCCCAGCCGTGGTGCGGTGATTACCCCTGAGATGGCTGATGCCATTCTAAGCCAGGTCGAAGCAGAGGAAGAAGAAGAGGAGGAGGAGGAGGAGGATTTCTTCGCCAACGCCGCTCATAGAGCCTATGACAGTCAGGAGGAGTTCGTCGATTTCTCAGAGGAAGAGGAGGAGGAGGAGGAGCAGTACAGCGAGGAGCCTCTGGCCTTCCCCCAGGAAGCACAGCCGACGGCTCGCCCGCAGCCGCTGCCTGGGGAGCAGTACACCTCTATGGCTCCCTCCCCTGCTACCTCTGCCTCTGCTGGTGTTGCATCTGCTTCGGTCTCTGGTGCTCCCTCCCCCACCGAGACCCCCACTGGCTCACCCGCCACTCAGGAGCCAGTGCAGCCTACACGCGAGGATATCGAGCTGACTGTCGATGTGCTCCAGCATATCTTGCGCTATATGAATATCCGCGCTTCGGTCCAGGTACGTTCAACCGACCCGCTCACCCTCAATATCCAGGGCATCCATGAGAACCTTGGCCTGCTGATCGGTCGCCGCGGCGAAACACTCTCTGCCCTCCAGCTTCTGGTGAACCTCATCGTCAGCCATCGCACGAAACGCCGCATGCGCATCATCATCGATGCCGAGAACTACCGCCAACGCCGCGAGGAAAATCTACGCTCGCTGGCCCTGCGCGTGGCTCAGCAAGTGCGCAACTATCGTCGCTCGATCGCTCTGGAGGCAATGCCACCCCATGAGCGGCGCATCGTGCACCTGGCGCTGGCCGATAGTCAAGATATCAGTACAGAGAGCATCGGCGAGGGCGATGCTCGCCGCGTGGTGATCTCGCTGAAGCGCCCCGGGCGCTCCTAGGTCAAGCCTGCCCTCGACTGGCCAGCCTGGCTGACTGGCTGGCTGGCTCTGTCCCCACGCCTGCAGGAGGGGGCTATTGGCTCGCCAACACGCCGCTTGCCTGTCTTCCGCATGAGGAGACGCGGCGATCAGCAGCATAGCTTGCCCCAGGTGCAGGCGGGCGGATACAGGTAGTCAAACTGCGCTCTGCAGCCCTGCGCACGCCAGAGGGGAGGTGTCCGTTTTATGCCCGCGACCATCCTTCAGCCCGCTCGCGCTGAGCCACCTGCTTTTCTGAGCATTGGCCATATTACTCGGGATGTGCTTCCCGATGGCTCGTTGGCCCTCGGCGGTACTGTGACCTTCGCTACTTTGACTGTTGAGCGCCTCGGCCTGCCCGCAGCACTGGTGACCTGCGCCGCTGCCGATCTCTGCCAGCAGCTTCCTGCGCTGCTGCCCGGGATCGGCCTGGCCGCCCGCCTTGCGACGACGACGACGACTTTTGAAAATCGCTATCAGGATGGGTTCCGTATCCAGTATTTGCGCGCGCGCAGCGAGCCTTTGGAGATTGAGGATATTCCTCTCTCCTGGCGCGCAGCCCCGATCGTGCTGTTGGCTCCCCTGACCCAGGAGCTGGCACCTGAGATGGTGGCTCTCTTTCCACGCGGCGAGGGCCGCATCCTGGCGGCAACCCCCCAGGGCTGGCTGCGGCGCTGGGATGCCGATGGTAGAGTCTGGCCCACTCCCTGGGAGGCCGCCGAGCAGGTCCTGCCTCATCTGGATGCCCTGATCTTGAGCCATGATGATCTGCTGCCCTTTGCCAATGGCAGCCGGGCGGAGGCTGAGGCCATCCTGCGCCGCTGGAGTCAGCTGGTACCCTTGCTGGTGGCAACGGCAGGCCGCGAGGGGGCTACGCTCTTTCGCAACGGACAGGCTCAGCATTTCCCGGCCTATGCCGCACGCGAGGTCGATCCAACTGGGGCCGGCGATGTCTTCGCGGCTGCATTTCTCGTGCAGCTGGCCCGCTCCGGCGATCCTGCCACTGCGGTCGATTTCGCCAATTGCGTGGCCTCGTTCTCGGTGGAGGCCGTGGGCACGAGCGCTATCCCCGGCCCGACTCAGGTCGAGCAGCGTCTGGCTCAGCGCCGACGTTCGGGTGCTGGCTGATTCTGCTGTACATTGGCACTTCGCACGTGGTAGAATGAAGAGATCGTTTCTCATTTGGGAGGATTTCGCGGGCGCCGATAAGGCTAAGCGCTACGATGGAGCAAGCATCACTCTTTCCAGATCCAGCATCCAGCCAGAAGGGCACGCCGTCGCGCGCCACGGCTGACGCCGGCGAAAAGGGGATCGCTGAGCCGCTGGCCTCTCGCCTGCGTCCCCGAACGCTTGATGAGTTTGTGGGCCAGGAACATCTGCTTGGAGAGGGGCGCTTGCTGCGGCGTTGCCTGGAGGAGGACCGCGTCCCGTCGCTGATCCTGTGGGGGCCGCCCGGTAGCGGCAAGACGACGCTGGCCAGCCTGATCGCCCGGCGGACCCGCGCTCACTTTGTGACCCTCAGCGCCGTTGCCGCAGGAGTGGCCGATCTACGCCGCGTCACCGAGGAGGCACGCAGGCTACGCCAGCTGCGGGGACAGCGCACTATCCTCTTTATCGACGAGATTCACCGCTTGAATAAAGCTCAGCAGGACGCCGTTTTGCCTTCCGTCGAGCAGGGCCTGCTGACTTTGATCGGGGCGACAACCGAGAATCCTTCCTTCGAGGTCAATGCCGCTCTGCTCTCGCGTTGCCGCGTCTTTACCTTGAACCCCCTCAGCGACGAGGCCATTCTCCAGCTTCTGAGAAGAGCTTTGCAGGATGAGGAGCGGGGCCTGGGTCGCTCTCATCTGGAGAGCGACGACGAGGCGCTGCGGCAGATCGCACGTTTCGCTAATGGCGACGCGCGCACGGCACTCAATGTTTTGGAGCTGGCCGCCGCCGGCGCCGGAGCAACGAAGGGACGGATCACCGTGGAAACGGTGTCCGAGGCTCAGCAACGACGGGCCTTGCTCTACGATAAAGGCGGCGACCAACATTACGATACGATCTCGGCTCTGCATAAGGCCATCCGCGGCTCTGACCCCGATGCTAGCCTCTACTGGCTGGCGCGGATGCTCGAGGCAGGCGAGGACCCGCTCTTTATCGCTCGCCGCCTGATCCGCATCGCTACGGAAGATGTGGGCCTGGCCGATCCTTTGGCTCTGCCTCTGTGCGTGGCAGCCCAGCAGGCGGTCCAGTTCGTGGGCCTGCCCGAGGCCGATCTGGCCCTGGCGGAGGCCGTGGTCTACCTGGCCAGCGCCCCCAAAAGTAACGCCCTCTATGTGGCCTACGGACGCGCGCGCGATGATGTACACCAGCAGCGCCAGGAGGCCGTCCCTCTCTCTCTGCGCAACGCTCCCACTACGCTGATGAAACAGCTGGGCTATGGCCAGGAGTATAAGTATGCCCACGATTATTATCGCCAGCTTGAGGAGGAGAGCGACGACCCTTCTCGACCACCAGCTGTGCAGCTGCAGGAGTACTTGCCAGCCAATCTGCAGGGAAGACGCTACTACGAGCCTGGCCTCCAGGGCAATGAGGCAGGCATCAGACGCTGGCTGGAGCGACGCCGCACTTCTTGCGCTCAGGATGACCAGGCGGCGCCCGCCACTTCCTCTGATACCTGCAGTGAGAGTTCTTCGTCCATTACTGGAGAGAGCCATTCTTCATGCTGATACAGATATCATCAAAAAGCAGGTAACTACCGTTTTCTTTTCAAAACACGTCTGCATTAAATTGATATACATCTATCCTTGACAACCTGGCAGGTCATCCGACATAATTACTGAGGCTTGCAATTTGTGCGTCTGGTGCTTTCGTCGAGCAACGTGCATTGACATTGTGCGCAGCGCCCAGGAAAAACTGATCGAGAAAGGGAGAGCTAATGTCTGGAGAAGAGAGGCAGCAATATACAGCAGCAAGGCGATCCGCCCGGCTCAGAAGAGACGAAACGCCCCTCCCTACCACGCAGACACGCCGTGGCTATGTACCACCAGATCCGCTCGATTATCTCGCAGAAGACGATCCAGATGCATCGCGACCGCCGCGGCCCGGTAGCAGTGCTATTCGGCTCAACGATCCTCGTCTCACGGGGACGCAGCGAGCCATGAGTCCGCAGTCGACCACGCGCCAGATGCCGGTGCCCTACACTTACCGACGCAGTGCCCAGCAGCCAGTGACAACGACGGCCAGCCCGGCCATTACGGCGCGCATGCGAGCCACACCCGCGCCAGCGTCACCAGCGTCACCAGCGGCACAGAAAGCCCCATACAAAAGTCCCCTCACGGAGCGAGAGAAAGAGACTAGTCGGCGCATTCACTGGTTACTCTTTATCGGCGTTGGCATGCTTGTCATGCTCGCTCTCTGGGTTCTCACTTCCTGGCTGATCTCTTGGGGGACTCAGCGCCTGGATGACATCCGCTATGGCAACCCACGCACCTATCAGACCGACGCTGTTGTTGGTCATGGGGGGGACAGTCCTCAGCATCCGAGCCACTTTATCGCCATCAATCTCCACGGCCACATCATTGTCGTTGAGCTGATGGCAGGCGATCCGGCCAAAGCCATCACCTACGGCGGCCCCTATCTCTACGGCACCAATTCGAATGTCGATCAGATTCCCCCGATCCTGGAGTTTAAGGATGTCAACGGCGACAGCAAGCCTGACATGATCATCCACCTCGGCGATCAGAACATCGTCTTCATCAACACGGGGACAAAGTTCAGGCCATCTGATGCCAATGACAAGATCCATCTCTGAGCAGGGGAAGAGTGACCGCGTAACCGTCACTTTTCTCCGCCAGGAAGCTCAGAGGAGAGAGCCAGGGCTTTCTCTCCCTCCCTAAGCCGGGCAGGGTAGCACCGTCACGGTCGATTGCGGGCTGCAACCAGGGAAACGGCTGAGATAGGATCTGCGCAACAGCCAGAGGTATTGCTCTGAGCGAGCATGAAGGCGACCGCTGGCGCAGTGCGCTCTTACTCTTTTTTTGGCTCATCTTTTCATCTTCTCCTCCTGCCGCTCCCTCAGAGGGGCTGACAGACGAGCGCAGGCAGGGGCCGCCGTCAAACCCCTGGCTCCTTTGGTGGCCTGAAGATGCGGCGATAGCCTTCTTCTACGACCTCGGCAGGGAAGACGCGCAAAAGGGAGACCAGAACAAGCACCAGCGTCAGCCAGTCGAAGCCAGCATCAAGAGGCACCCCCAGGACAGCTCCGACCACAGGGAGCAGCGTACTGCTTACCAGCTCACCAAAGGCATCGGGGAAGAGTAGCAGCACGAGCAAGGCGCCACAACCGCTCACAAAGAGGACCTTCCGCCCAATTCCGACCTGTTTATGACGCAGGAGGTAGGCAATCAAGCGAACGGTCTTGAAGACATGAAAGAGAAGATCAAGGCGCCTCGGCCACAGCCGCCGCGGGCGCGTACCGGGCACAAGCAGTTCTCTCGACATAGCATTCCCTCCATTACTTAATACGCAGCAGGCGCGACCGGGGTTTTCTTGCCGAGAGACCAGGAGATGAGAGGAGAGAGGGCCTGGCGCTGGGGGCAGTGCCAGGCCGCCAGGTTGCTTGCTACCCTGCCGGTAACCCACTGAGACCACGCCCAGCCTGTCCAGCCTCAGCTCCAGACCCAGATAGCTGGCTGGCTGAGAGGGGAAGAGAGCTGCCCATCCTGCTGCCTGGGGCTGAGGTAAGGAGGCAGGGAGTCAGGTCATCCTTATCATCCTTAATGGAACAGCGTGGGGATCACCAGCGAGGCAGCGTATTCTAAGTGCCAGATGACCAGGCCGGCGGTGACCAGGGCGAGCAGGATATGGAAGATGCGCCAGTAGCGAATGACGTAGCGATAGAATTGCTCACGCCTCATGGCATGTTCGACCGCCTGCAAGGCCGCCATCTGCTCCTGGGCCCCAGGTAGCAAGGCCCCGGGACGACTCAGGGGACTTTTGCGATCGGGTACCAGGCGATAGCTCTGTTCATAGCGGTTCAGCTCCTGGGGCGTCTCTTCCAGGGTCAGATAGGCCAGGTCCCAGGGACCATGCAGGGTACGCCCGCGCCCAGGGCTTCCTGCGCGCTCTGGGGCCGCCGAGACAGCGGGTGGGGCCGAGGCCGATGATGGGGTCAGGCCACGCACGCGCTGGGTATTATGTTCGACGATGGCCTGTAGCTGTTGTGAAATGGCCTCGATGCGATCCTCTCCTTCCTGAGTCAGGGCCTTGCTGGCCTCCTTCGCAATCAGGCGTGGCATGATCCGATCGAGGCTGCGCCCGATGATGCCGCTGATGACTAAGGCAATCAGACCGTAGAGCGCGTAGGTGCCGGAGCGCGGGTTAAAATTGCCAAAGGAGTGGTAGAAGATCAGAGCCAGGCCAGTCAGCCCAAAGAACATATGCCAACCCAAGGCCGAGCGCAGCCCGCCAATCACCTTTTTGCTCTTCCGCGAGCGGCGATGCAAGCTGTAGAGGAGACCAGCCAGCAGGAGGAAGGCTGTGCCCAGGACGGCGTAGATCAGGCCGACAAGACTATCAGGGGTCGGATCGCTCCCGTTGCGACTGTACCAGACACAGAAGACCAGTCCTGCCACGGCGATGAACAGCCCGAGCGCTATGCGCAGCAGATTGCGTGGCTTGAGATAGACGAAAAAGAGTGGATAGCCTCGCGTGCCAGCCCACTCCCGATCGGAAGCATAATCATAGGGCGAGGAAGAACGCAAAGCCGGCATAAGTTCAATCCTCCTCTCCAGAACGGTACAAACGGATCTTCAGCCACATCATCATGGCATCACGGTGGAGACCAACCGGACAGGGAGGCACACAAGCACTACACTGATAGCACGAGCGGGCAAAACGCGCAACCGGAGCCGAGATCGGGCCGCCAAAGGTCTCACGATTGAGGACATCGATCGTCAGGGGCTCATCAAGAGCCGGGCAAGCAAGCAGGCATTCGTTGCAGCCAATGCAGGCTTCAAGTTCTTGTTGAACCTGAGAGGCGGTTTTATGTAAAAGGACAGGATTACGCACTTAACGTCCTCCCTCCCGTTGCTGATTGTAGGATCGGACTTGCTGCCTCTGGGCCGGAGTCTGGCGAGGAAAGGCGGGCAGGGCAGGATCGCTATAAGCCCACAGATTGCGTCGTCCTCCGCGCTCCTGACCTGGACGCGCTGGCAGGCTGCCAGAGTTCAAACGTGTCCCTGTCTGTCCCTGCTCCTGCTCCGGCAGGGCGGGTAGGGTGCCAGTGAAGGGACTGATCTCCTCTTCTTCGTGGACAATAGGATAGCGAGAAGCAGCATTCCCGGCAGGAGCGGGGACCGGAGCACGCTGGGGGGCGGGGGCGACCACTGGCCCGGTAGAGAGTGGAGGTAGTTGCTCAGTTGTTGGCAGGCGAGGCTCAAGCTGAGGAGCTTCAGCAGCCGGAGCAAGACTGCGAGTGGCGGGAGCGGGTTCGGGTGTGGTCTGAGTGGTCGTTTGCACAGTCGGGGGCTTTATGCTGGCCAGACGCCCGCTGGTGACCAGATCCTGAGCGGTGTAGGTGCGCCGGCGCGTCAAATATTGGCGGGCGTCGAATTCGCCTTTCAAGAGGCCCTTCAAAATATCGCGTACGGGCAGCTCTTCATCGATAATGCGCTTGATCGCCAGGCTGTCGGGCTGCATAGGGCCGAGCGCGAGGTAGCCGATGAGGCGTTCGCCCTGCAGTAAGAGGCGACGATAGCCGCCGCGGCTAGTATCGGTGAGCACATAGGCCCCTGGGGGCGACTGCAGCGGATTGCCCACGTAGAGCATCGACAGGTCGCCCAGATGGGTCGCGTGCCAGGGGACGCCAAACGGGCGCACGGCTTCACGATGGCCAGTCATCATGGCGCCGGCCATGCGACCCTGCTCCACAGCGGCATACCACTGAGCGCGCGGTTCATACTGGCCGGTGAGCGGATTCTTCAGGGCCGCCACATCGCCAGCCACGTAAATATCGCGCACGCTACTGCGCAGGTGGTCATCGACAAGGATGCCGTTCTCATGCTTGAGGGGCAGATCGCAGTGTTTGGCCAGCGTCGTCACCGGCTTTGTGCCAGTGCAGGCCACGACCAGCTGGCAGGGGATAAACTGCTGATGGTTGGTCACTACGCCGATCACGCTACCTACGCGGCCCACGATGCCCACCACTTCGGTCGAGGTATAGACGGCTGCTCCAGCCTGCCTGATGCCCTCTAGCACCATCTCTGAAGCAGTCTCGTCCAGCATGCGCGGTAGCAGGACCGGGCTGCGGATCAACCAGTGGACATGGATGCCCCAGTGCAGCAGACCCATGACTGTTTCACAGGCATGGGCGCCGCCCCCGATCACAACGGCCTCCTCGATCTCGGGCAGGCGTCGCCGCAGATCGAGGTAATCCTGCAGACGGTGCAGCGTCAGCACGCCATCAAAGTCGCGCCCGGGCAGCTGAGGAGGCAATGCCGTCGGCGTGCTGCCAGTCGCCACGAGCAGCGTGCCGTAGCCAAAGGCGCTGCCGTTGGCCAGGACCACAGACTTGCTCTGGGCATTGATCTTTTCGACCCGCGCGTGGATCAGGTGGATACGCTCTTGTCGCTCTGTACCGGGGGGATAGGCCAGAAGCTGCTCGCGGGTCAGTTTGCCGACGGCGAACTGCTTGAGCGCGGGCGTATTGATCGTGGGATGGTTCTGATCGCTGATAATGGCAATCCGGGCATCAGGCTCAAAGCTCCGGGCCTGGATGGCCGCGGTCAGCCCGGCGATACCATTGCCGACAATCACAATATCGGCCCGATCAATACTGGGCTGCTCAGCCCCTTTGAACAGGGGGGCCCGATGACCTGCATGATCCTGTCTCATAGCTCCTCTATCTGTACTCACCCATCACCTGAGTTGATCACCTGAGTGTGGCCAGCTTCCCGCCTTCCTGCAGCGCTGGCCAGGTCCTCGCCTTTGCCCAGCCCCGGCCCCAGCGACGAGGCCCTGCGTCCGCTCCATCGATGTATCAGCCAACCAGGCTGAAAGCCCATACTGTTGCTCGCCCCGCCTGCCTCTTGCTTCGTTCTTCATTCGCTTGCCTCCTTGCCTTGCATCTGCTGCCACTTCAGATCAGGTGTCTGACGCTGAGCGGTCAGGTATCGCTAGATGACTCTGGCTTCGATCGAGACGGGTATGAGCGCCAGTGAGCGAACTACGACAGCTAGTCTACTTGAAAGGCCACTGGCGGCTTACCTGTGGTTTGCGGATAGTAGTAGACGTCGGTATGCGCTTTCTCCCGCAGGTGCCGCTCCATATGCTGCAATGCCAGACGACAACGCTCGACGCAGAGAAAGCGCAGGCGTTGCCCACTGGCGGTCTGGAGCACGAAGCTCATATCGGCCTGCTGAATCGCCACAATTTTGCCATCGGCATGCTCCACACCTGGCCCTTGGGTGACGGTTGGGTTGAACAGGGCGAGCGGGCTGATGCAGGCCAGCGATAAGATAGCAACCAGAAGCAGGACAAATATGACAGCTGTGCTACGCGGAGAAATCATAATCGCTAGCCCGGAAATTCATATCCATACATAGGAGTATTTTATATCAAGGTATTCCGCAGGGTACGGTACCGCCGTGAAACTAGCCAGAATGTCTTAGCGTAGCGCGACTCGCATCCCGAAGAGCAGCCACGTAGGGCAAGAGCAGGAGGGACAGGCGTCCCCGGGGCGAATAGCTTTGGCGAGTTTGTAGGTACAGCGCTGCATGGAGCGACTCCTTTCTCTTCTCTCAGGCTGGGTCGAGGGAATCCAGGGGTGTCTCGGGGGAATGCGAGGAGGCAGCAAAGGGAACCCAACGCCCCTGCTCTGAGCGCACCGCGATGATGTGGTCATAGGCCACCCTTTCGACATGCCCCTCATAGCCTTTGGTGGTGACGGTGACGCGGGCATAGCGGTAGCGGTCACTGGCCAGGTCTACCACCCCTTCCCAATAGGGCTTGCGTGTCCCCTCAACGCTATAGCGGATGCGCTTCCCCGTGAGCGCGCGTGACATGGTGACCTCCCCTTGCTGTGCTCTGTTGTGCTGTGTTAGTTAGTGACGGTAATAGCCTGCTGCCAGCCCTGGCCAGCCAGTGTGACCACATAGGGGCGCTGCTTCCCCAGGGTCATGGGAAACCACTGGCGCAGAATCTTGGGATCACGTCGCAGGTGGCTGACCACATGGGGCGTTGGGAGCAGGTGAAATGACCGGTCCTGCAGCACACTGACGGTAATGCGGAGAGGAGCGCCTGGCTCAGACCGTGAGGCTGGCCCTGGCTCAGGCTCTGGCCCTGGCTGTGGGCGCATCTGAAGCAAGCGGGTTCGTTTCATCAGAGCCTTCCTATGAACAATTATTCTCAGAATAGTAATTACCATAAGAAATTCCAAATTTCAATTCGGATAGCTTAGTTGGAATTCTTATGCTAAGCTAGGCCCGGCCTATACCCCCAATGGAAGCATCCTGACCCGCATGATCAGACTGAAGGTCAAAGAGATTCTTGAAGCACAGGGAAAAACACAGTCCTGGCTGGCGCGCAAGAGCCAGGTGCCTGACGCGCTTGTACGCCGGATGATACGAGAGCCGACCTCGTATCACCCGACGTTGCCAACGTTGGTGAGCATCGCGAAAGCGCTGCGTGTGCGCATTGAGGACCTCTACGAAGAGCTTCCTGACGAAGACGAGGACCATCGCCCAACCTAGCCAGCCAGCCGCTCGCTCTGCGATCCTACATGACCAACCTGCTCCACAACCCTCTTGACAATTCTGAGAAGTGTGCTATACAATGAGCACAGCATTCCGGGTGCAGAGCACAGCATCTTGTAGAGTGCTCAATTGGCCACTCAAGCGGGCCGAGACGCCAGGGTAGCTCAGTTGGTAGAGCACAGCACTGAAAATGCTGTCAGGTACCGCTAGCGCGACACAACGCTGATGGCAGCGCTGTGGAAGTGACAGGCACTGGCATCCTTCCAATCTGGAGGTGTATGCTGGTGTCTCACCCTCAACGACAACGACGCTCTATCTTCACTCAAGGGCGTGTCCAACGCCGTTCCTCAACGACACCACAATCGCCGTTGCTCTCCGATGCCTATGCAGCCTTTGAGCACCACCTGCAACTGAAACCGCCCTCGACGCAGCAATCGTATCGTGACAAACTTCGCCACTTTCTTGCGCACTGTGAAGCGGCACATATCCGCTACTTACACGAGATTACGCCGGAGTGCTACACAGACTTCCTGCTCAGCCATCAGACTCGCGTGAAGCCTGCCACACTCGCTGGCTACAACCGGGTTGCCAAGCTGTTCTTGCGCTTCTGCCAGCGCCGCTTTGGCGGCGTGCCACCAGAGACTCTCGATGTCGACAACCCTCGTGAGCCAGCGTATCAAGCACCGGTGTTCACTCCGAATGAAATCCGAGCGCTGTTCCGTGCTGCTGAGGCACAGGAGCACTATTTCAGATTGCGGGATCGTGCCATTCTTGCCGTCTTGCTAGATAGCGGTATCCGCGCGCAAGAACTGGTGTCCTTGAGGTTGTGCGACTTCATTCGTGAGCCGGTGCCACACCTCGTGATCGTCAACGGCAAGGGTGGCAAGGGGCGTGCCACCGGGTTGGGGAAGCGAGCAACAGAGTACTTGACCGACTACATCCGCAACTACCGCATTGGCGGTCAGCCAGAAGAGCCAATCTTTCTTGGCCGATGGGGGCCGTTGACACGAAATGGGCTAAACCAGGTGCTCTATCGCCTCGAAGAAGATGCAGGTATCCCACAACGCGGCGCACATGCGTTCAGACATACCAGCGCTGCATTCGGCTACGCTGCAGGCATGTCGGTGGCCGACTTACAAGCCAAGCTCGGACATGCGCATGCCTCGACAACCAGTCATTACACGCGACAGTTCCAGGTGTATCGGCCTTGCGATACACCGACCGTTGTCGACGCGCTGCTTGAGTTTGGGGAGCGCTCTGGGTCACCCGTATCGCTGAAGTATCATCGAATTGCAGGGTAAGATGTCCTGCAGGAATGCCCGAATTTCGCGCTGAGAAGGCCGAGAAATGGCCTTGATAGCTCGGGATTACTACGGGGTAATCTCTGCTCGTCAAGGCGGTTTCTTGACCGCTACAGCGCGAAATTTTTATGGCCTCCACATTTCGCATTAGTCGGGCAAATACGAAATTCAGCGTCTTGCAGGGCTGGCTGCGTGACGGTGGTGGGAGCGTGTGCAGCCTCAGCATAGCCCTGGCATCTACCGATCCCTCTCTCTGTCTGTCTGTAGGTTTCTTTCTTTGAGAGACCTATAGATAGGGGTACCCTTTATTAGTTTGTTTCTTTGGTTATTGGTTAGTGACTAATGGCTATTAGTATTAATATTATTAATATCTAACTATCTATCTCTAACTAAGAGAGAGATAAAAGGGGAGGGCAGCATTCTGCTGCCCTCCCCACTGTAAGACAGAGTAGTAGTATAGTGGTAGTATCATGGTATCATACCCATCCATTACAGTACAGTGATCATACTCGAATTCCATTTGTACGAACAACTAGACAATATAACCAATGGCATCCAATCCATCACACACCAGCCAATAACCAGCGCAGTGCAGCGGCGGTATCTCCCCGCTGCTACTGCTGTTGCTGTGCTCTGCTGTTACCGTCTCGATTCTTTGTGAAATATACCCCCACTGGTATACTTGTCCAGACAAGTGTACAGGTTGGTGATAGCTCCCTATCCATTCCACTCCCTCAGCGCTCGTCAACCCGATCCGATCCGACCCCTTCATGGGTGCATGCCAGGTGTGTTTGTTGGGTCAACGTTCCATTCGATTGACGTACCGATACGTAGCCAATACGTTACCGATTCGTAAAGGTGTGTGTGTCGTTGTTACATGGCGTTGTCAAAATGGCTCATACGTGTGTAAAACCTCCCTGTTATCCCTGAATAAATCCGCAAAAACCGAGAGATATTTTGAGAGACGACTACCGCGCCCAGGTCAGCGCACAGCGAGCGCTGGCGCAAAGCGAGCATCCTCACCCACCCCACAGCACACACACAACCGCGCTGGCGCTCAGAACTGCGGCGGTATCCAACGCCCCTGCTCTGAGCGCACCGCGATGATGTGGTCATAGGCCACCCATTCGACATGTCCCTCATAGCCTTTGGTGGTGACGGTGACCCGGGCATAGCGGTAGCGGTCACTGGCCAGCTCTACCACCCCTTCCCAATAGGGCTTGCGTGTCCCGTCAACGCTATAGCGGATGCGCTTCCCCGTGAGCGCGCCTGACATGGTGACCTCCCCTTGCTGTCAGCGCCGACATTGTATGAGCAGCGCTAGAGACGTATGACCACGTCCCGACACACTGCCAGCCCTGTGGGGGTGCATAGTGATATCGACGGAAGACGACGCGGAATGCGTCCAGGTGAAATATGCGGTGCATCGTCATGGGATCTAGCGCCAGGCGAAGCATGCAACGTGTCGGTGGCAGCACGATCCGTCTCTTGCCTGAGACGATCTCTAGCGTGTAGCGTTCTA
>NZ_BDGT01000065.1 GCF_001748285.1 Thermogemmatispora onikobensis
AGAGGAGCAGACAACACACAATACAAAGAGGGCTTGCTTGTGCTCCGTCGGCAGAAGCAGAGCAGAACAGAGCGAACGAGCAAGCCCTCACGCACAGCCGGCTTTCTAGCAACCTGCTCAGCTCAGGCGGTCGTCTCGGCGGTTGCCTGAGCCGTTTCAGGCGTCTCCTCCTGTGGTCCACTGCGCGGCGTAATGCGCAGCGTCACGAACGAGGCCAGGGCCAGGAGCGCAATGGTCAGCACTACCACTACGGCATAGGAGCCGAAGAAGCCCGCCTTGGCTCCCAGACCGGTGATAATGCCAGCCAGGCAGAAATCGGTATCCCCAAAGGTCGTATTTGCCAGGCCGAATGATCCCATGAAGGCCAGCAGCAAGGCCGGCAGGAGCGTAATCAGCAGGCCATTGATGAAGGCACCGATGGCGGCTCCCAGCCAGCCGCCGGTAGAATTGCCGTAGACGCCGGAGGTGCCGCCGTCGAAGAAGTGGGGTACCATGCCGGGAATAATCAGGGCCAGGCCCAGCGGTCCCATCAAGAACAGTCCTACGATACCACCCAGCAAGCTCATGATGAAGCCGATCAAGACCGCATTCGGCGCAAAGGGGAAAGTCGTCGGGCAATCCAGGGCGGGCAAAGCGTTGGGTACCACTTTCTCCGCAATCCCGCGGAAAGCCGGCACAATCTCCGCCAGGATCATGCGTACACCGACCAGGATAATGGCCACGCCCGCCCCAAAGGTCAGAGCCTGGGTCAAGGCATACATGATATAGTTGCCGCCGCCCGCAGCCTGCGCCAGCGCTGCTGGTCCAGCAATAATGGCCAGGACCAGATAAATAATCACCATCGTCAGCGTGGTCATCACCAGCGAGTCGCGAAGGAAAGAGAGTCCCTCTGGCACTGCCAGATCCTCCGCGCTGGCTCGCGGTGCCCCCAGGCGGCGCACCAGCTTGCCCACCAGTCCCGAGGTAATATAGCCGAATGTATTGAAGTGACCCAGGGCGAAGCCGGCATCGCGCGTCACCTTGCGCGTAAAGGGATGGACCAGGGCCGGCATCACCGTACCAATCGTTCCCAGCATCAACGCGCCCAGTATGACCTGATGGACGCCCGTGATGCCCGCACTACCCAGAACCACGGCCAGCACCGTGGCCATATAGAAGAGATGATGACCGGTCAGAAAGACAAACTTCACCGGGGTCAGGCGTGCTAAAATCAGGTTGACCAGAAAACCGAACGCCATAATGAGAGCTGTTGGCGCGCCAAAGGCTTTTTGGGCCAGGCTGACAATCGCCTCGTTGGTTGGTACTACGCCCTGCAGGTGAAAACCAGCCTGCACCATCGTTCCCAGCGGCGCCAGGGCGCCGATCAAAATAGTGGCTCCGCCTGTCAGAATCAAAAAGCCCACGATGGTCTTGAGCGTTCCTGCAATCAATTCGCTGACGGGGCGCCGTAGCACCAGTAAACCCAGAAGGGCAATCAATCCCACCAGCAGCGGTGGCTTGCTCAAAATCTCCGAGACAATGAACTGAACGATCGCAAGCACAATGTTCATCGTTCACCATCCTTCTTCTGGCTGGCTAGCTAACGAGAGAGCCTGGAGGTCTCTCTCCAGGCCACAACATTGCTTGTTCGCTGAAGACACCTGCTCGCGCTGAGTTGAGCCTCAGCATCAGCTGCCTTTCACCAAGGGCAGCAGCTTCTCTTTCATCTCCTTTCGATCGACGTAGTTCTTGATGACGACGATAGGGATGCCTCTATCGGCTAACAGGCGCGCAAATTCGGCAGAAGTGACAATAATATCAGCCTGCTCCGAGCGCGCAGTCCCGATATCGCTCACGACGACCTGGGCCTTGAGACCGGCAGCCTTGAGAACGTCCTCGATGGTCATGCGCAGAACCAGGCTGCTGCCAAATCCCATGCCACAGACAGCTAAGATCTTCACAGTGCATTCCCCCTGAGCCTCTTCTGCGTCCTCGCTCACTGAGCGGGCAACGCAGCCGCAATGATGTGCATCACTTCCTCGGCGGAGGTGCTGGCCTGAATCGCTGAGAGCGCCTGCTCATTCGCCAAGAGTTGGGTCAGCATGGTGAGTGCCTCCAGGTGCTTCTGACGGTCAACCGCGCCAAAGGCAATGGCGATCTTCACCGGGTCATTGTCCTCGTTGCCAAAGGACACGGGAGGCTCCAGCGTCAGCAGACTCATGCAGGGACGTTTCACGCCATCGCTCGGGCGCGCATGTAAGAGCGCCACGCCTGGCACAATCACCATATAAGGGCCGTAGGTCTGTAGGGCCTGCTGCATGGCCTCGATGTAGCGCTCCTCGATGGCGCCGCTGGCCAGCAACAATTGGCCAGCCTCGCGGATGACCTGCCCCGGATCGCTGGCTGCAACATGCAGGCGAATCGTGGCCGGCGTCAGCAAATCTTTGAGCTGAAACGGCGCTTCTGATGAAGCCACAGCGGATCTCTCTCCAGAATCGAGAAGTGGGCAAGGCGGCGCGCTACGCTGATCAGTCGCGGCTCTCGCTCGCCTCGCACGCCCGCCCTTGTTCTGCTCGTCTCGCACTGCTCCTCCGAACTGCCCGGCGCCCGGCTCCTGCTGTGCGCGCCAGCAGCCGCTCATCACTCTGCCAGCCAGGGCTGGCGCGCCAGGTACCAGGTGGGCGCCTCGTCAGGGCTGGGACCTGGCTGGGCCAGCGAAGCTGCCGCGGCTATGCCAAAGGCTGCAGCCGGCTGGACGGAAGAGCCTGCTTGCTACTAGGATAAACTTTGCCGTCGTGTGAAAGTCAAGCGGTTGCCTGGTTCTTTCCTCTTCAGATCGCCACTACTAGCTCTGCCCTTACCTTGACTTTCACGTCGCGGCAAGGTTTATCCTAGAGGGAGGAGAAGCGCCTGTTCTCTCTATGATGCCAGGCCAGAGCGCCTCCTCAGAGACGAGGAAGGAGGGGAGCAAGCTGGTGCTCAAGATCAGCGATTTTGCCAGGCTCGGGCAGGTCTCTATGCGGACCCTGCGCTACTACGACGAGATCGGATTGCTCAAGCCGGTGCAGGTTGATACTCTCACGGGATACCGCTACTATGCCGTCGAACAGCTCACGCGCCTTCACCGCATCCTCGATCTCAAGGAGATGGGCTTCGAACTCGCTCAGATTGTCCAATTGCTGGACGAGCAGGTGACCCCTGAGCAGCTCCGTGCCGTGCTCCAGCAGCGGCTCGCCGAAGTTCAGCAGCAGATTCTCATCGAACAGGAGCGACAGGCACGCATCGAGGCCCGTCTCAAGCAGCTGATGCTCGATGATCAGCAGAGTAGCTACGAGGTTGTCCTGAAACGCCTCAAGCCGCAGCTCGTGGCCGCCAGTCGCACAACAGCCCCCAGCGTCGCGCTCCAACTACGCTTTGCCAGGCAGATGTTGCAATTTTTAAGGGACAGCGGAGTCAGGCCAGGCGAGCACATCCTGTTATTGACGCTGGATGCCAACGGTGGAGAAGGCGAGGGAAGCATTGTGGAGGTGGCTATTCCGGTCGAAGGGTCCTCGCTTGGCAATATCGTCGAACGTAGCGGCGGCCACATCACCATTCGAGAACTGCCCGCAGTGACCGCCGCCACCTTGCTCTACCGGGGAGGCCCCTACGGTCTGAGCGAGGTATATCAGTCGCTGGCCACCTGGATTGAGGCCCACGGCTACGCCGTTGCCGGTCCCTACCGCCATCTGCTCCTGCAAGACCAGGACGAGGACGAACCGGAAGGCTGCCTGACCGAGGTCCAGCTCCCGGTCGAACGCAAAGAGGGGGGAACCAGTCGGCTCTTCTTCCATAGTGGTAGGCGCCCGGCAGGAGCAGAGAGCCTGGCCCTGTCGGCTCGCGCCACCTCGCGAAGGTGAGGAAAGGAGAGGCCCAGCGCAGGTGAGGGAAAAGAGCAGGACCATTCTCCCCCCTCGCTCTGGGCACAGACCAGGGGCAAGGGCATAAACGTGGGGACCATACTGACTCTGTGCTTGATGGGGCTTCAGAGGCTGTGCCTCTGGGCAGCCTTGAGAGAGGAAGGGCTGCGTGATCGGTGTTGTCCTTGTTTCACATGGCTCGTTAGCCGCCGGATTGAAGGACGCGGTCGAGATGATCGCTGGCCCCCAGGAGCGCTTTGTGGCCATTGGCATGCCCGCTGGTGGCTCGCTTGAGCAGCTCAAGCGGGAGGTCGAAACCGCGGCTCGCGAGGTGATGAGCGATGGCGGGGTGCTCATCCTTATCGACATCCTGGGAGGCAATCCTGCCAGCGCCTCCCTGCAATTGGCGCTGCAAGGAACTCAAGTCATCTGCGGCGTCAATCTGCCGATGCTGCTTGAGATTCTTGTGCAGCGAGAATATATGAGCTTGCGCGATCTCACGCCTATCGCCATTCAGGCCGCGAAAGAAGGCGTGATCAATCTTACCCAGCGTCTGGCTGATCGCGGCTAGCGGCCTCGTATGGTCCGGATCAGCCCGGCTGAGCAGGAAAGGGGATAGGTTTGGCTGCATCAACAGAAGTGGTTGTTGCCTACCGTGACGGCCTGCATGCCCGTCCGGCCACGCTGCTGGCCAAAACAGCGGCGGCCTTCTCGTCGACGATCACCATCGAAAACCTGACGCAAGGCAGCAAGCCGGTGAACGCCAAAAGTCCGCTGACAGTCTTATCAATCGGTATCCAGCGCCATGACCGGCTGCGCATCGCTGCCGATGGAGAAGACGAAGACGAGGCCATAGAGGCCATCGCCCGGCTCATCGCCAGCAATTTCGGCGAAACTGAGGAGGCTGAGCAGCAGGAGCAAGTGAGCAATGAGTGAGAAGCGAATCCGTGGCATAGCGGCCTCCCCAGGGATTGCCATCGGTCCGGTCTACCGCTATGAGCCGTCCCTCATCAAAGTCGAGGCGGAAGCGGGCCAGGATGCGGCGACGGAGCTGGCGCGTCTCGAAGCGGCCCTGGCTGCGGCTCGCCAGGAAATTCGGCTCCTGGCCGAGGAAGCCGGCAGGGCTGTTGGTCCCAAGGAGGCGGCCATCTTCTCCGCGCACGAGCTGTTTCTCCAAGATCCTGAGTTGCTGCAGCAGGTGCAGGGGCGCATCCGCCAGCGGCAGAGTGCGGCCTCTGCCTGGCAGGCGGGATTTCAACACTATATTCAGCAACTGCAAGCGGTCCAGAACGAGTATTTACAGGCCCGTGTCCTCGACCTGGAGGATGTGGCGCAGCGGGTCCTCCGTCACCTGACAGGGCAGGCTGAAGAGAGCTGGCAACTAAGCGAGCAGGCGGTCATTGTTGCATACGAGCTGACCCCTTCGGCGATCGTGCGCTGTCCGCGGGAACAGGTGCTGGCTTTCTGCACGGCCCAGGGAGGGCCGACCTCTCATGTGGCCATTCTGGCCCGGGCCTTGGGAGTGCCGGCGGTGGTTGGCCTAGGAGAAGGGCTAGACGTTGTACGCCCCGGGCAGGTTGTGATCGTCGACGGAGAGCAGGGCCTTGTCATTGCCGAGCCGGAGGCTGAGACCCTGGCTCGCTATCGTCAGCAGGCCCAGTGGCTCCAGAGCCAGGCCAGGCACGCGGCGGAAGCCAGGCAGCAGCTGGCCTGTACCAGAGATGGTCGATGCTACCCAGTGCGGGCCAACATCCAGGCTCCGGAGGAGGTGGCCGCAGTGCGAACCTTTGGAGCCGAAGGAATAGGTCTCCTGCGCACCGAATTTCTCTTCCTTGATCGCCGCCAGGCGCCCAGCGAAGAGGAGCAGCGAGAGGTCTATCGCGCGATCATCGAAGCGGTCCAGCCGGCACCTGTCGTCTTCCGTACCTTTGACATTGGAGGGGACAAGCCGGTCCCCTATCTCTCCCTGCCGCGCGAGTCCAACCCATTTCTGGGCGTGCGGGGGGTACGCCTGGGTTTGAAACAGCCGTCGCTCTTGCGTACCCAGCTGCGGGCCTTGCTCCGCGCGGGTGCAGGGCGGGAGCTGCGCATCCTTTTCCCAATGGTGAGCAGCTACGAGGAAGTCGAGGCCCTGCGTCGCCTCGTGCAGGAAGTAGAGCAAGAGCTAGGTCAGCAAGGGCAGGAGCGGGCCGAGCGCGTCGAGCTTGGCATCATGATTGAAGTGCCAGCTGCCGCCCTGCTCGCCGACGTCCTGGCCGATGCCGTTGACTTCTTCAGCCTGGGCACCAACGACCTCACCCAGTATGTCCTGGCTGCCGATCGCACCAACGAGGGCACAGCCTCCCTGGCCGACCCTTTTCATCCCGCACTCCTGCGTCTGCTCCAGCTGACTATCGAGGCGGCTCACCGTCACCAGCGTCGCGTGGAGATCTGCGGAGAACTGGCCAGCGAGCCGCTGGCCCTGCCTCTCTTGCTGGGTCTGGGCATCGATGAGCTGAGCATGGTCCCCCAGGCAGTTCCGCGCTGCAAACAGGTGATCCGTCGCTGGACCCTGCAGGAAGCTCAGCAGGTGGCCCAGCAGGCCCTCCGCCTGCCCACAGCGGCAGAGGTACGCTCGTACCTGCACACCTGCTCTCCTGATGAATATTCTTCTTTTTAAGAGTAAATATGAAAGAAAAGAGAAAGCGGTAGAAAGTGCTGGTAGAATATTAGCATCTGCACTGGACCGGTTGGCGCTGCCGCTTCTCCTGCTCATGATGGACCTGGCCGCGAGCCGGGCCTGGCGCGGGGGCAGCGGTAGCTGCAGCGGCATCAATCGGCCTACTCCATATCAGGGCCAGGGGGTGCAAAGCGATAGCCTACCCCTGGTTCGGTGAGAAAGTAGCGTGGGTGGGCTGGGTCAGGCTCCAGTTTCTGGCGCAGGCGATTGAGATAGACGCGCAGATACTCCACCTCACCGCCGTACTCCGGTCCCCAGACCCGCTGAAGCAGCCAGCGATGTGTCAGCACTTTGCCGGCCTGGGTCACCAGCTGCTCCAGCAGAGCGAACTCCGTCGGCGAGAGGCGGACCTCCTCGCCGCCACGGCGGACGATGCGCCGGGCCAGATCGATCTCGATCTCCCCGAAGCGTCGCATTCCCAGCGCCGGCTGTATCGCAGTCTCGCTCTCCCACTGGGCACGCCGCAGGACGGCTCGTACCCGTGCAAGCAGCTCCTCAACCCCGAAGGGCTTCGTCAGATAGTCATCGGCCCCCAGATCCAGGGCGGCCACCTTGTCCCGTTCGGCGTCGAGGGCCGTCAGCACAATAATGGGAACCGTTGACTGCTCGCGCACACGCTGGCAGACCTCTAGCCCGTCCAGCCGGGGCATCATCAGATCAAGAATCAGCAGGTGCGGTCGCTCGCGCTCAAAAAGCGCCAGTGCCTCCAGACCGGTACTGGCTTCCAACACTTCGAAGCCGCGCACACGTAGATTGCGGCTCACAAAGTCGCGCAGTGCCAGCTCATCCTCAGCAAGCAAGATGCGCCTGGCCTTCCCTATTCCTGTGGCCATCGCTGGAATCTCCCTCTTCTTCGTCGACTGCCTCGTGCAGCGTCCTCAGTGCCGACTGCGAGGCGCATGGCAACGAAAAGCACATCACTGTGCCCGCCGGACCGCTCTGTGCCCAGATGCGTCCTCCGTGCGCCTCCACGAAGGCTTTGCAAATTGCCAGGCCCAGCCCCGTCCCGCCAGCGTGCTGGCGGCGTCCGCGCGGGGACCGATAGAAGCGCTCGAAAATATGTGGCAGCTCCTCGGGGGCAATACCCGGTCCATCATCAAGCACAGCAAAGGTCAGAGTCCCCTCCTCGTCCGTAGAGGGCCAGGCCCTGACCCGTACATGGTGCGCTCCATAGAGCAAGGCATTGCTGATCAAATTGTGCAGAACTACGTCGATTCTCCCGCGATCCACCAGTACCGGTGGCAGCCCTGGCGGGATCTCCACCGCCAGCGTCGCCGCTCCCGGCTTGATGCGCTCTCCGACTGCCCGCACCAGCGCGCGCGGATCGACGGGGATGCGTCTGAGTTGCAGCAGGCCAGCCTCCTGCCGCGAGAGGTCAAGCAGGTTGCGCACCAGCTGCGTCAGGCGATCGGCCTCCTGCATGATGGTCTGCAGAAACTGCTGCTGCTCCTCTGGAGGCCAGACCACATCTTGCTGCAGCAACGTTGAAGCGTAGCCCTTGATGGCTGCCAGCGGCGTGCGCACCTCGTGGCCGACCGCGGCCAGCAGCGTCGTCTTAAACTCATCCAGCTCTCGCTCGCGGGTGACGTCGCGTACCAGTAAGCCGCGCCCAATGGTCTCCCCGCCCTCGCTTTGCACGGCGAAGAGGCGCATCTGCAGGGCCCGGGCCTGTGTTCCCTCGCTGTTCTCGATCAGAAACGTGGCCGGCTCTGTCCGACTCAAAGCGCGCGCGCAGGCGGCGGCCTCGGCTCCGGTCGCCTGCAGGGCCTCATAAAAGGTGGCAATGGCGTGCCCCTCCAGGGCTGTCCGTGGCAGGCCGGCAATGGCACAGGCCGCCTGATTGGCGTAGAGAATCTGGCCATCGGTGCCTAATAGGAGCAGCCCATCCTGCATACTCTCCATAATGGCCGCCAGCCGCTGTTTCTCCTCTGTTGCCCGCCGGTAGAGGCCTTCATTCTCCCTGGCGACCTCGCGCAGCCGTTCGTCGCTGCGCTCGTAGAGGACGGCGTGCTCCCAGGCGAGCGTCGCGTAGTTAGCGAAGGTTGACAGTAACTGAACCTCATGCTCCTCGAAGAGGCGTGGCTCCCGTCGGTGAACCACCAGGACGACGCTGCCAACGTGATGGCTGATGATGGGTAAGGCGAGCACCGCGCGGAAGCCGTCGTCGTAGGCAAAAGAGGGCTGGCTGCCATCGAGCAGCTTCTGCACCGGCTGGCCGCTATTAAGAGCCAGCACCGCCGCTGAACTGACCCGCTCAGGCGCAAGGGAGAGCTGGCGATCGTAGCGCTCGCTATGGCCACTGCTTTGCAGTACCCGCAGTACCCCTTGCGTGTCGGGCAGCAGCACGGCCACCGCCTGGACATCAACCAGGCGCTGTACCTCGTACATGATTTCTTCGATGACGGCTCGAGGATCAAGGGAGCGAACCACGGCGCTCGAGGTCTCTAGCAAGGTACGCAGCTCGCTCAGCTTGCGCAGGCCGTCGCGCTCCAGGCGGATCAACGAGCGCGCCAGCTCGCCAATCTCATCGTGTTGGCGGGCAAGCTGGCGCGTGGTTGCAGGGATGGCTGCGGTACTCGCCGGTAGCGCCTGATGCTGACTGGCCAGCATCTGCAGGGGACGGATAACGCGCAAGTGGAGGAGCAACCAGAAGAGCAGGCCGCCCAGGCTGAAGAGCAAGGCCACGAGCAAGAGCCAGAGATGGAACTGATCGACGACAGCCAGCGCCTCACTCGCCGGGCGCTCGACTACCACCGCCCAGCCGATTTTCGGCACTGGCACAGAACTAAACAGCCAGTCCTGGCCATTCGGTCCTGGTCCTGTACGTGAGAGGCTCTGACCCTGAAGCGCCTGGGCCGCTCCGGGCAACTCGCCAAGGGCCGTCTCCAGCAGACGCCTGCGCTCGGAGGCAGCCACCACGACCCCATTGCTGTCGATCACTGTGATCATCAAATGCTTGCTTTGTCGCTGCTGGGCCTGAACCACGTTGGCTAGCGGCAGGCTCAGCTCTGCCAGGGAGAAGTTGGCGGCGACCAGTCCATGCAGGCGGCCCTGAGTGCGTACGGCCTGAGCCACAATGACCCCTGGGGTTGCGAGCCTGCTGGAGGACAGGCCGACGATGCCCACCTCAAAGGCCGGCTGGTCGCTCTTCAGCGCCTGCTCAACGACCGTGGGGGGCGAGAATTCGGCCCCAGTGATGATATGGTCAGTATGGTCAGCCGGCCAGGCTACCAGCACCGCGCCGAAGGGGTCAAGCCAGTAGACATGATCGACGTCGCTCCGGGCGTCATGCCAGGCCTGGAAGAGCTGTTCCAGCCTGGCTGGGGCCTCGCTCTGGGAGGCCAGCACCAGCCGACCCAGGCTCTGTAACGCCTGTTCGGCTCCCAGCAGCTGCAGACTCGTCTCCCGGGCGATTTCCTCGGCCAGGGCCTGATCTGAAGCCTGAACATCGCTGCGCAGCCGCTGTTCAACGAGCATATTGATTCTGGCCCCACCAAGCAGGACAACCACGACGAAGAGAAGATAGACCGTGAGCAGACGAGTCAGTAGGGAGCGACGAAGCGCAGGCCGCATAAGCCTTTCTCCACAGTGAACCTGGCTGGCTTCTCTCTGTCACAGGGCACCCCGGTCCCGCTCTCCAGCGGCGCCTCTCTCTGGGGTTGAGCATCCCGGTGTTACGGCTGCCCGCCGACCAGGACCAAAGACCGGGACCCGGGCGCCTCTGCTCTGCCCGGAAGGGAGCAAGGGCGCTCCCGTCCGGCTCTGGAGGACGCTGCCCTGCTCGGTCTGCCTGTGCTCTCGAAGCAAGGGCAGCGTCAACAACACCCCATTATACTATGTCGATCCTCTTGATTCGTCTAGCGCTCGGGCAGCTCTCTTCCCTAACTGGCCTTGCTGGCGAACTCATTGGTGTAGGTCGTGCTCAGATCGATCTGCTTCCCCTGCACTGAGCTATTTGACTGTTGCTCGGTACTCAGAACAAACTCCGGGCCACCGGTGGGCATCAGGCCATCGGGACTGAAAATCGCCAGCTGGTTCTGCAGCGCCGTCACATACAGCTGCTTATTGCCGGCGTAGTAGTCGGCTGGCATCATGTCGGCGATCTGCTCCGCCGTATGGCTATGAATCCACCTCAGTGTTTTCACGTAGGCGTTGACAAGCTTCTGCACCACATCCTTGTGGGCATTCACATAGTCATTGCGCATGAAGACGCAGATGAAGGGGTAAGGACCACCGAGGGCGGCTTGCGTGGTCTGGGGCGTGCGCAGATCGACGAGGACCTTACCGAGGCCGCTCGCCAGGATGCGTGAGATAGTCGGCTCTGTCGTCATGCCGGCGTCGATCTTGCCCTGCTGCAAGGCGGCAATAAAGGTGTCCCCAGCCCCCACAGGGACGAAGTGGACCTGATTGGAAGCGATGCCTACCTTGTGAAGAAGGACAGTGGTCAGGGTTTGCGTTCCCGAACCCAGCTCGGTAACCCCGAGATTCTTCCCCTTGAGGTCGTTCACAGAGCGGATCTGGCCGGCCTCGCGCGTGGCCACAATCTCGGCCTCGCCTGGGGCGATGTCGAGCTGCACCACACACTCCATCTGTTTTCCTGCCGCTTGCAACTCAATAGTATGGTTATAGGAACCGGAACCGGCATCAACCTGACCGGCTAACACCTCGTCCTCAGCGGACTGGCCAGAGGCTTCATCAATGAGCGTGACTGCTAGACCCTCCTGAGCGAAGTAGCCGAGCCGTTGGGTCAACATGTTAGGTAAATAAATCTGTTTGCTTAAGCCACCAACCATGATCTTGAGCTGGATCTTGCCATTGCTCACCGTTGGCCCGCTCGCGCTGCCTCCACAGGCACTGACCAGCATGGCCAGCACGAGCAGGAGCACGGTAATGGGCTGTCGCAGCCACTGTCGCTTGACACTCATGGTCTTTCTCTTCCTTTCCCTTCGTGCGTTCCGTTCGTTGTGCTGTTCAGGCGGCACGGCACCCAGACGCTGCTCCCCTCGTGGTGCTGCCGCCCCTTGCTTGACCGTTTCGGCTGTTGGAGCGTGGGCGCATCCCCTTGGCTCTGGGTTGGTCTCAGAGTGTAGCCTCGCTCAGGGCAGTCGGGCGCCAGCGCAGCAGGCGCCGCTCCAGTGCTGTGATAATGACCTCGGAGAGCAGAGCGACCACTGCGAGAATCAGCATGGCCGCGAAGACCCCATTGGCGTTGAAGGTGGCGCCGGCATTCTGGATCATCAGGCCGATGCCCTCGATTGAGCCGACGAACTCGCCAACCACAGCCCCGACCAGCGCGAAGCTAAAGCTGGTGTGCAGACTGGCGATAATCCAGGTGAGTGCTGAAGGCAAGATGACCTCGCGGAAGAGCTGCCAGCGGTTGGCCCCCAGAATGCGGGCATTGGCCAGCAGATTCCGATCGACCTCGCGCACGCCCTGGAAGGCGTTGAAGAAGACGATAAAGAAGACCAGGACAACCGCCAGGGCGACCTTTGACTGGCTGCCCAGACCCAACCCAATGGCGAAGAGCGGCGCCAGAGTCACGCGAGGAATAGAATTGGCCGCCTTAATATAGGGACCGAGCAGCTCGGCGAGAAAGGCGTTGCGACCCAGGAGAACGCCGAAGCTGATGCCGAGAACGACGCCGATCAAAAAGCCAAGCAGGGCCTCCTCCAGAGTTACAGCAATCTGCACCCAGAGCGGTCCCTGGGCGGTGCCGTGAACCACCCAGGTCACAAGCTGCTGCCAGATCCCAGACGGGCGTCCCCAAAAGAAAGGATCGATCAGGCCGAAGCGCGTTCCCAGTTCCCAACCGCCGATCAGAACCACCAGCAGCAGCAAACGCAGGCTATTGATCAGCCAGCGCCGGCGTCGACGTCGGCGCGTCAGGGCTGCCAGAATGGCGCTCTCTGTCTCCATCATTGGAGGATTGGCAGCGCCATTGCTCTGCCCTTGTTCAATCCGAAGAGTGTTTGGCTCGCTCATAGCTAATCATCACCTCGTCGCGGAGGTCCTCCCAGATATCGTGATAGAGCTGGACGAAGCGCGGATCAAAGCGGATCTCGGCCACGTTACGCGGACGAGGCAGATCGATAGTATAGATCCCCTTGACTGTGGCCGGTCCGGCGGTCAGCACGCAGACACGGTCGGCGAGGGCGATCGCCTCCTCCAGGTCGTGGGTCACAAAGACCACCGAGGCCGAAAGCGCAGACCACAGCTGCAGCAGCTCGTTCTCCATCAAGGTGCGGGTCTGGACATCGAGCGCGCTGAATGGTTCGTCCATCAGCAGGATCTGTGGCTCATTGATGAAAGTCTGGGCGAGGGCTACACGCTTGCGCATACCGCCCGAGAGCTGGTGCGGATAGCGATCCTCGAAGCCAGCCAGCCCGACGCGGGCAATCCAGGCGCGGGCCCGTTCCAGCGCTTCCCGCCTGGGAACGCCGCGAAAAAGAGGGCCGGCGGCCACATTGTGCAGCACGTTCTTCCAGGGGAAGACGGCGTCGGTCTGAAAGACATAGCCAATGCGCGGATCATTGCCATGAACCTCTTCCCCCATGACCAGGACGGAGCCCGCGCTCGGCGTATCCAGTCCAGCGATGAGGCTCAAGGTTGTCGACTTGCCGCAGCCGGTAGGACCGATGAGAGCGCAGAACTCGCCCGGGGCCACGTTGAGGTTCAGGTTACGCAGAGCGGTATAGGTCTGTCCCCGCGGCGTGAGAAAGCGTTTGGTCACTTGCCGCAGCTCGATGGCCGGCGTGTTGCCTTGAGAGGGCCTCTTGTCGGGCGCCTCCTGGGCCACTGAGCGTGGCGTAGGGGATGAAGCGGGTGGGGCGTTTCTCTGTGGGTCTTGCATTCTTCGTTCTTCTTGCTGCCGGAGCAATTGCTACCTCTGTCACAATCTCGATCGGCTGGCTGACCAGCCAGCCAGGCGGATTACCTCGCCTATGCGCCCGGCTTTTCCGCTGACTAGCTGGTCGGCTCCGTTCTCAATGGCTCGTCTCTGTGCGGACACTCTAAATTTACCCGATGATGCATAAATGACGCATAAATGACCAGTGGAGAGAGTTAAACATTGCATAAATGCTCTGCGGTCTTCCTTCTGACCTTTTAGAGGTGCTGGCGAGAAATCGTTGTTGGCTGCCAGGCTGCGATACGATTGTGAGGTGGTGAACTTGACTGGCGGAGATGGCGCACCAGGCGGCAGCAGCGAGCGTCTGGCGCTGCTGGCACGGGCAGAGGAAGGTCTTGCTACCCTCTAGTACTCGTCATTTCGGCAGCGCTCAGCAGGGCAGCTCGCTGACGGCGGGGTGTTTCCCTGGAGCGAGCGGCGCACCCGCTGCAACTCGCGCAGCTCAACCATCAGCGAGCAACGGTCAGCTCTTCTACATAGCGGAGTCGGGCGTAGTTGTAGGCTTGCGACCCCAGACGGTGAGCAGCGTCCAGATCGCGCAGAAATTCTCTTGTTGCATTTCGGCCATCGCCTGCTGAATCAGTGTTCCTAGCTCCTCTTGGCCGATTAAGCCGACTTTTACGAGAAAAGGCCGAATCAATTCCATCCCAGCCAGATGGTCCTTGAAGACAGGATAATAGGTCTCTGTCCCCATCGACCACTCGATAGCGCTGGCGCGGAGCCGCACCTCCTCAAAGCCTGCCTGGCGCACCAGCCGTGGTAGCGCCGGCGTAATACCGAGGTGGCGCCCATCGGGAGAGAAGCTCTGTCCAACCCGCCGAAAAGCTTCGGCGATCAAGGAACTGAAACGCTCGTAGGCTGGGCTGGTCGTCAACGGAAGCTCTCCCTCGGTCAAACGCAGGATACCGCCGGGCTTGAGGAGACGGACACACTCGGCCAGCAGACGGGGCCAGGCCGCTGGCAACATGAAGCCTGACAATGCTCGCCCGTTGATCAGGTCAAAGGAGGTGTCAGCGAAAGCCAGCGGCTCCATGACATTGCCAACCTGAAAACGAACGTTTCTGAGTCCACGCGACTGAGCCTGAGCCTGGGCATATTCAATCACTGGCTGGCTGATGTCGATGCCGATCACCTCGACATGGGGATAGTGAAAAGCAACCTCTAGGGCCCAGCCACCGGGGCCACAGGCCAGATCGAGCAGACGTCCACCCTCGGGTAGGAGCTGGCCCTCGGGAAAGAGGCCCCCCATGCCTTCCGTTAGCAGTCGATCCTGTTGCATCAGGCGGGCTAGCTCGCCGGCATTCTCTGGATCAATCACGTAGGTGTGATCTGCTTCCGCCATGCAATTGCTTCCTTTCCAGTCTGAAGAAGCGCATCAGACCGCGCGTCTCCAGGACGATGGCATCTCTTGGGCATATTCCTTTCTCAAGTGTAGCAGAAAGCAGCTCCATACTGGAAGGGAGAGAACATAAAGAGTATCGGGTAGGAGCCGCTCAACCGGAAATTGGCTGTGTTTGTCAGGACCTCTGCCCCCAGACTAGACCTGGCGCAGGTTCGCCCGTCAGGAGATACTGCTGAACCCTCTCCGCTCTGGGCTGATTCTGCCCCTGTTCTGGCGTCCAGGATATGAAAAAACCATAAAAATCGGAGAGAGTGCTCTCTATCCACGCAAAACATCTTGACAGCAGCTTGTCTGCTTTTCTACACTTTCCTCTGAACTACGCTTTCTCCCGAAGAACCCGCCAGCTTGATGCTCTGTCTGCCTGTCTCAGGGAGGAGGCCGCGCCGGTTTTGCTGCTCGCTCCCTTGTCTGGCAGACGATAGAGGCGGGGTCAAGAGGATCTTCTGTTTTCCTGAGAGTACGGGGCAGAAAGGAGGAGTAGATGCCCTGGTGGTTCTTCCGCCGTCGAGCCAGAGCGACTGCCAGCGAGGAGGAGCTGGTGAGTCGTCCGCCGCGCCGGTCTCTTGGTGAGGTAGCCTTGCCTCGTTTGCAGGGGAGCCGGCGCTATTTGCAGGAGCAGCCCTACTTGTTGCCGAAGGACCTGGGAGAGGTCAATCGCCTTGATTTTCAACACTATGTGCTGCGCAGTCTCATGCGGGGCAACTATCTGGCGCCGATCAAGCAACCGCGTCGCATTCTGGACGTTGGTTGTGGGACGGGGCAGTGGGCCATCGAGCTGGCCCAGGAGTTCCCGGAGGCGGCAGTAGTGGGGCTGGACGTGGAGCAGACCAAGGTGAGCAGCTCGCCACCAGCGAACTATCGTTTTGTGAAGGGCGATGTGCTCGAAGGGCTTCCGTTTGAAAGCAACTGGTTCGATTTTGTCCATCAGCGTCTCCTCTTCCTGGCTATTCCTTTATCTGCCTGGCCGGGGGTAGTGCAGGAGCTGGCGCGTGTCACCGCCCCTGGCGGCTGGATCGAACTCGTTGAAGGAAGCCCTAGCTCTAGCAGCTTCTCCCCTGCAGGCCCAGCTACCCAGCAGCTGATCGGCCTGATTGGACAGCTTGCGGCTCTGCGCGGCCTCGATAGCGAAGGCGAGGTGATGCGCTCGCTAGACCGCTATCTGTTAGGGGCAGGTCTGATCAACGTCCATCGCTATCCGCTCGAGATTCCGGTCGGCGAGTGGGGTGGGCGCCTGGGTTCATTGATGGCTATCGATGTGCGTGAGGGAATTAAGGCTGTCAGCGCTCCTGTTGCTGCCCGCTTTGGCCTCTCTGAGCAAGAGGTGCTCAATTGGCTGGATCAGGCTAGTCAAGAATGGAATGAGCTGAAGACTTCCTACTCCCTGGCTGTTGCCTATGGGCAGAAGCCGGCAGCTAGCTAAAGAATCGCCGCCTGGGGCGAGCAATGACACCAACAGGAGGATCTTCTGTTTTCCTGAGAGTACGGGGCAGAAAGGAGGAGTAGATGCCCTGGTGGTTCTTCCGTCGTCGTGCCAGAGCAACCGCCAGCGAGGCGGAGCTGATGAGTCGGACGGCTCGCCCGTCTCTTGGTGAGGTAGCCTTGCCTCGTCTGCAGGGGAGCCGGCGCTATTTGCAGGAGCAGCCCTATTTGTTGCCGAAGGATCTGGGAGAGGTCAATCGGCTTGATTTTCAACACTATGTGCTGCGCAGTCTACTGCGGGGCAACTATCTGGCGCCGATCAAGCAACCGCGTCGCATTCTGGACGTCGGTTGCGGTACGGGGCAGTGGGCCATCGAGCTGGCCCAGGAGTTCCCGGAGGCGGTAGTAGTGGGGCTGGACGTGGAGCAGACCAAGGTGAGCAGCTCGCCACCAGCGAACTATCGTTTTGTGAAGGGCGATGTGCTCGAAGGGCTTCCGTTTGAAAGCAACTGGTTCGATTTTGTCCATCAGCGCTTTCTGCTAGCGGCTGTGCCTCTCGCTGCCTGGCCGGGGGTAGTGCAGGAGCTGGCGCGTGTCACCGCCCCTGGCGGCTGGATCGAACTCGTTGAATTCAGCATCCATGTAAGCAACTTTGTTCCTGCTGGACCTGCGACCGAGCGCTTTCTTGAGCTGGCCGGTCAGCTGACTGCTCTGCGCGGCCTCGATAGCGAAGGCGAAGTGATGCGCTCGCTGGACCGCTATCTAGAGGAGGCGGGCTTATTGCAGATCAAGTCTCAGCGCATTCAAGCTCCCCTTGGCGACTGGGGCGGGCGTCTTGGCTCTCTCCTCTCTCTTGATGCCCGAGAAACATGGAAAGCGATTAGCGCTCCCATTGCTGCCCGTTTCCAGCTACCGGAGCAAGAGGTACTGAGCCTTATCGATAGGGCGGGTCACGAATGGAACGAGCTGCAGACGAAATGGAGCTTTGCTATTGCCTATGGCCAGAAACCGACAGCTCACTAAAGAATCGCTGCCTGAAGCAGGCAGAGGAGTCGAGCCTCGTGGGTCAGAACGGAGCGGGCAAGGGCTTGCCGAAAAGCGCGAGGCGGGTGTGTTGCGTGCCTCGCCTCGCGCAAGCTGGCGACAATCAAAAGGTCCGGCCTCGCTGGAGAAGGCCCCTCTGGCCTGGCTGCTGACTGGCGATCAAACGTCCAAGATCAGCCTGACCCCTTCCCACAACGCCCGCAGCTCCCCCTGGGGGTCCTCCGCCAGAGAAGGCACCTCATCCCAAATCAGCGTTGCGCGCCGTTCCAGATCGTAGCGTGGCCACTCCGGCAGACTGGGAATAGCCGGGTTCCCGGTGCGAATAAAGGCCGCCCAGGAGGCATGCATCAGATCGGCCAGGGCCTGTCGACTGGGCGAAGTACCCGTAAACAGGCGCGAGAGTCCCACATTGAGCGTATTGAAGACAAAAGGAATATCCATCGCATGCGCGGCCCCGAGCACCCCGCCGAAGGCGGGCGACTTCCAGTCGAAGCGATACATCCAGACGGGCGCCCCCTGTCGAACCTGGGCTTCTGCCAGGCGAATGACCGGGATGCGAAAAACCAGATCGCCCATCAGATCGATCCAGGCTAGCTCGGGAGAGTGGTCCTCGCGTGCCTCCGTATAGCGTGCGAGCACCTGCTGAGCGGCCTCGCCAAAGAGGCGCTTGAGGAGCGCTTCGTTGATCTGGGCTCCCCCACCCATCAGGGCGAACAGCCGCCATTCGTCGCGGTTCGTTCCCAGCAAGACGGTCACATCTCTGGCCAGGCCCTGGGCCAGCATCGCCAGCGGATGCTGCGGCAGCGTCTCGCCATCGATCACCGGACTGAAAGCGCGAACTCCGCCGAACTCTCGTCCCAGCTCTGGCTGCACCTTGAGCAGGCTCTCCACTGATACCTCGGCCAGGGCCTCGGCCCGCGAAGGCTCCAGCCCAAGCCTGGTCAGAAGGGCCTGGGCCACGCGCGTGGCCTCGGCGCCAGTAGGCAGGTCGCCGGCGGCACCGCTTTGCAGGATCGCTCGCTGAAAAAGGCCGCGCGCCGCTGGCATGCCCAGCAGCGCAGCGATGCTCATGGCGCCTGCCGATTCGCCCATCACCGTCACATTCTCGGGATCACCGCCAAAAGCCTCGATGTTCTCCTGCACCCAGTGCAGCGCCGCAATCTGGTCGAGCAGACCACAGTTGCCGCTGTAGCTGGAGCCAGCTCCGGCCAACTCCTTGAGGTAGAGGAAGCCTAGCACTCCCAGCCGGTAATTGAGCGAAACCACCACGATATTGTGACGCTCTGCAAATGACGCGCCGTCATACCACGGGTCGGAGGCCGAGCCGATGGTGAAGGCCCCGCCGTGAATATAGACCATGACCGGGCGCTTCCCCTGATCTGCGGCAGGAGACCAGATATTCAAGTACAGGCAGTCTTCGCTGATCGGACGCGGATCAACAACACGCTCAGCCCCGATGGCTCCAACCATACTGGCCCCCATCTCGGCAACCTGGGGAGCCATCGGACTAAAGGCTGTCGTCGGACGCACACCCGTCCACGGTTCAGGTGGCTCAGGGGGGCGGAAGCGCCTGGCTCCCACCGGAGGTCGGGCGAAAGGGATGCCTTTCCAGACGCAGATGGCGCCTTGCTGATAGCCCTGAACCTTCCCATAGCGAGTTTCGACAATGCATTCGCTCATGCTTCTACTCCTGCTCATCGATGCAGATAGGCTTTAGTGAAGGCCTCACTGCCGCCGCCAGGCCCTGCCTTCGTAGAAAGCGGACCCTGCCAGCGCCGCTTCGTGACCATCCCGCCAGAGCGCTGGCGACCATCTTGTTCTCTTCTGCAGAGACCATGCCTGGTAATCAAAGAGGAGGTGGCATCGGGGCCTTTCTTATCTTATCACCTGATCATCGCTCTTCCTGGCATTGGCACCCTTCGCCGGACGATTGCCTTAAGGGGCCTGGCCTTCCGGCTCGACCGCGATTCCTAGCCGCTCCAATAGCGCCCGGCAGCGCCACGCCGGGTAGCCGACAGGCAGGCGACCCGGAGGGCCATGCGAATCCGAGCCGGCGCTCATGACCAGTCCATGACGCTGGACATACGCTTCATAGATGGCCTCTAGCTCCGGCCCGTGGGTGGGATAGTAGACCTCTACCCCATCGAAGGCGACCTCCGCCCGCACCCGATCCAAGAGCTCAGGGCTGTAGAAGGTGAACTCCGCCGGCTCACGCAGGCCGCGGCCCGGGTGGGCAATCAGGGCCAGGCCTCCACTGCGATGGAGTGCTTCGACGACCGCCGCCAGATCTGCCTTAATCTCCCGATAGCCCGCATCACGGATCACGGCGAGGGCCTCTTCCCAACTGGAGACATAGCCGTGCTTCAGCAGGAGGAACCCGCAGTCGCCAGCGACTCGCAGCCGGTTCCCCTGCGGCGCAAGGAGCCTCTCCCGCTCAGGAAAGGAGTAGCCGCGACCGAGCAGCTCTGCATAAACCTCCTCTGCGTTAGCTCGCTGCCCTTCACGTACTTGCTCCACCAGGCGCTGCAGATCCGGCTGCTCAGGATCAAAGCCGTAGCCAAGCACATCGGCCATCTGGCCTTGCCAGGCAGCGCTAATCTCAACGCCATTGAGGACGGCCACCCCCTGCTCCTTCGCCAGATGCTGCAGCTGAGGGACTGTATCCACCCGGTCGTGATCCGTGACGGCAATCAATTTAAAGCCTCGCTCGCGGACGTGGGCTAAAAGATCTTCCGCAGTCCAGCGCCCATCGCTCCAGGTCGTGTGCAAATGAAGATCGATCCTGGCCTGTTCGGAAAGGCGTTGCTGCAATGGATGCCTCCTTCTTCTGATCTCAGCAACTGAGACGAACCCCCTCCTGGCATGTCTCGACAGCTCTTTGCTGGAACGAGCCTCGCTGTCGCCGACAAGCAGCGAGTCATTGCTCATATTCTTAGCTCGCTTGGGGGAAAAATCATCAGCTGAGATGGTACACGACTGCTTCTGCAGGCGGCAAGAGCGAACGAGGGCGCTGGTTGTGCTTACAATTGACAAAAACCGCTTCTCCTGCCGGCATGCTCAATTGGCGGTTGCTCGTGGGTAACGATACCGCGCTTACCTGGCGCCGGTCTGCCCCCTTCCTGCCTTTGACCTGCTTCGGCTGTGGTAGCGGGTAGCGGACGTTTGAACTCTGCCAGCGGCTCCCTTCCCGCAGGAGGAAATAGTCAGGGCTGACCTGGCAGGTCAAGGCTTACCACTCCAGCAGGACCGGCCAACGAGAAGCTCCTGAGCTGAGCACGGGGATGAACATGGGGACTCCATTGGCCGCGCTGCCAGGGTTGTTATCCCTCTGGTTGCACAATACAGTAGTCTCCGTAGCGCGTCAGACGATAGTGCCGGTTCTGCTGGGCCATTAACGCTTGCAGAGCGGCCTCGTAGTCGCCGCGCGGCAGCACGTAAGCTGCATGACGATCGGCGTGGGTAGCCCAGTAATAGGGCCAGTAGCGAATGTAGCCCGGCTGCAGCTGCTGATTGACAACCCCACAGGTCAAGCGCTCCTGGCTGAGAAAAGCCACCTTATAGCAGGTCCAATAATCGCTGTAGAAGTGGGTCACACCCAGCTCCTCCAGTCGATGTACAAAAGCCATATCTTGTTGATAGTACATCTGAGCCGTGGGGGTTTCACTAAAAGCCTGAGCCGTCCCAGTTCCATAGAAGAGCAGTAGCAAGAGCAGCAGAGCCAGGCAGAGCGCGCGACCAGGCTGGCGTAACCTGGGTAGAAAGGACCACGTGGCCTGCGCACCCTGCCAGAGGGGCCAGAGGATCGCGGGGAGCGCGATCCAAAAAATGATCAGGTAGCGCCCATGCAAAGAGGGCCACTTGAGCGGTGCAAGACTATGAATAAAGAGCACCAGGGTGATGGCCGCGGCAAGCAACAGCAGCAGGCGAGCACTGGCCCGGACCAGGTCAGCCTGCTGATCAGCCTTCCCCTCCTCCAGACGGGGGCGCCGTCCCTGGCGCCACAGATCCCAACCGGCCAACCCCAGAGCAGCGAGAAAAAGCAGCAAATAGCCAGTACCCCAGC
>NZ_BDGT01000066.1 GCF_001748285.1 Thermogemmatispora onikobensis
AGAGTCGCCCGCGTCCGGCGGATCAGAGCCAGCGCCCGCGGGTCCTGCTCTGGCCCGACACCTTCAACAACTACTTCCATCCCGAAACAGCGCGCGCCGCCGTCGAAGTCCTCGAAACCCTCGGCTTCCAGGTCGAGCTACCGCCCGTTCCCCTCTGCTGCGGGCGCCCGCTTTATGACTACGGCATGCTTGCCACCGCCAAACGGCAGCTAGAGCAGATACAGGCCGTCCTGCGCCCCTACCTGGAGCAGGGCATCCCCATCGTTGGACTAGAGCCGGGCTGCGTCTCCGTCTTCCGCGATGAGCTGCCCAACCTCTTCCCCGAGCGACCGGAGGCGCAGCAGCTCAAAGAGCGCGTCCTCCTACTGAGCGAATTTCTAGAGCAGCAGGCCCGAGACTACCACTGGCCACGCCTGGAAGGTCAGGTCCTGCTCCAGCCCCACTGTCATCAGCGCGCACTCATGAACGTTGCCGCCGAGCGCAGCCTGCTGAGCAAGCTCGGCCTACAAGTGCAGGTTCCCGACGCCGGCTGCTGCGGCATGGCCGGAGCCTTTGGCTTCGAAGCCCAGCATGCCGCACTCTCCCGGCAGGTCGGCGAGCGCCTGTTGCTGCCGACCGTGCGCGCGACCCGCCCGGAAACCCTGGTCGTCGCCGACGGCTTTAGCTGCCGCGAGCAGATCGCCCAGACCACACCACGTCGTGCCCTGCACCTGGCCGAAGTCCTCCAGCTCGCCCTGCGCCTGCCGGCTAATGGGCGACTGGGACCCTACCCTGAGCGGGCAGCCATCTTTGCCCCACCACTCCCCGCGGCCAGGCGCCGGCTGGGCAACGCCCTGGCCCTGACCAGCAGCGCACTCCTGGCAGTGGGCACCCTCTTGCTGCTCCGACGCCGAGGCCGGCGCTCCCAGCCGCAGCGGCGGAATTAGAACAAACGTTTGACATTCCATTGAGACCCGGGCTATAATAAGAGCCAGACAACACGATCAGGACCGGCCCCGCGAAGAGCGAGGGCCAAAGAGTCGGGAGGCGAGCGTTTTTTTCTGTAGAACAGCGCGCCGTGCTAGACGAACCGCTCTTCGATGAGGTAAAATGAGTATAAAGCGCACAGTGTTCAACGCTTACTCAGGCCACCGACGCTGGCAAGGAGACCGCGCCGCCGACCAGAAGACAGCCTGATCAGTGTTGGGAGGAATGCATGACAAACGAGCGTATGGAGAGAAGGCTATACCGCAGAAGCCCGGGCCGCCAGTACAATCAGGAGGATTATGAAGATCTGAGGTCGCAGAGCTATCGTGGACAGACAGAGCATACGCGCTGGCCCTCCGCTAGCAGCAGTCGCACCCCCTCCGGCTCCCTGCTAACACGGCGCCCTGATCTGCGCCGGACACGACAGCTGATGCGTCAGAGCATCCTGGCGAGCAAACGCGAGGAGATGAGCCTGCACAGCGAGGGGGTCTTGACCGCGCCCCCCGAGACGGAGGAGGAGCTGCTTCCGTCGGCACGGGGCCGAAGCCATACGCTCTATAGCCGAGAGCTGTACGCCACAGGCGGACTGCGCCCCTCACGTCTGCCCTCACGCCGCCCGCTACCGGAGGAAGAAGAGGCCGAAGAAGAATGGAGCGATGAGGTCATAGCGATCGCGGAAGACGAACCGGAGCAGTACGGTTTTGTCACCCCCGAGTTTGAGGAGCGCTATGGCCAACCTGGTGTCGCAGCTGGTCGCTACGAGGATGAGCCGATAGACTATGAAGAGGAAGGCAGCAGCGGCGAACCGATCCCGCCGGTCAGGCGACGAGCCACCAGACATCTGGCCACCCGCCGGCTGGCCGAACCGGAGTTTTTCCCCCCAGAAGAAGCAGAGGAGGAAGAGGAACACTACGAGGAAGAGAAGCCGCGTCGCAAAAAGCGCTTCCTCACGCGGCGCCGCGTGCTCGTCGGCCTGGGCGTGGCCGCCACCGGCGGGGCCGTGGTAGCCGCATCGCAGCTGGCCCCCAAAATCCCCGAGACAATCGGCAACACCGCCAGCAACATCGAGCGCCAGGTGGCCGACGCCTTTAACCGCGGTTTCCAGGCAGGCGCCGATTCGGTGCGCAAAGAGCTGATCTCCTCGCTGGAGAACATCGAAGGGGTCTCGTTGGACGCCGCCATCGCCGCGGCCCGCCTGCTGCGCACAGCCTACAACGTCTTCGTCAGCCCGCTCTTGACCCTGGCAGCCAACGTCACCGGCGACTTCCTGAACGTCACCCTGCGCGCCTTCAAGCAAGCGCGTCAGTGGCTGGCGAATATTGGCCAGGACAACCAGGTGCTGGCGGCCCTGCAGACCGTGCTGGAGAACTGGTCGACGCAGGTGAAGCAGATGCCCAAGCAGCTGCAGGCCATTACCGATGCCGACCTCGACGGCGCTCAAGCCTACCTGCGCGGCGTCCAGCGCAAGATCGCCGAAGAGAAGGCCAAGCTCAACGCCAGCGGCCAGCAAGCGACCCCTTCTCCATCGCCCACCTCTTCAGCCAAGAAAAGCTGACCCTGGCGCACGGATCAACTATTGTTTATACTCTAGGTAGAGAACGTTTCGCTGCCAGCGCTGGCACCTAAACGGCTCCGACCATCGCTGACGTCTGGTTAGGCCAGGGACGCACCTTCCCGTTGTGAAAGGAAGCCACGGGAAAGGGGGGATCTTTTTTCACTCAAGACAACCCTGCCGCATAGCAGGCAGCCTGACCCACCAAGCAAGCAAGAAAGCAAGCGAGGGCGCCCCGTCTCCAATGGAGGAGCAAAGCCAGCCAGGTCCTCAGCGCTTTGCGCCTCCCTGCCGCGCCCAACCTGCGCCCAAACCCAACCAACCAACCAACCAACCAACCAACCAACCAACCAACCAACCAACCAAAGACCTAGCAGGCAGCCCAGGCCAGGCGCCCTCGACAGCCTCACTCAAGAAGGACCGATTGATCGACCGACCGTCGTCAGGGCCGCCCTGCCTTTCGCCAGCGTTCTCCTCCTTCCTCTGCTCTGCAGCCAGGCCCCACCTGCCAGCCCTGTCCAGACGGCAGGCAGAGAGGCAGAGAGGCAGAGAGGGAGGCAGGCACAACACCCAGGCAAACAGAGGAGCGCCCGCCGAGGAGCAGGCGAAGGGAGAGAGCGGCCAGCTTTCCAGCCGGGAGGCAAACACTTATGGAGACAGCAGCAGAGAACAGCGGCACAGTCTTGCGTTCTGAGCGCATCGCGGGCGGCATTCTCCCGAAGGTCCTCAACTCCTTCGACATGGTCGCGATTTTCGTCGCCATCGTCCTCTTCATCAGCAACTCCAGCGTTGTCACGGGAGCCGGAGCAGCGGCCTTTATTTACTGGATCTTAGGCTTTCTGACCTTTCTCATCCCTGGAGCCATCGTCACCGGCCAGCTTGGCCTGATGTTTCCCGGAGAGGGGTCGATCTACGTCTGGACCACGCGCGCCTTTGGGGCCTTCATGGGCTTCTTTGCCGGCTTTTGCGCCTGGTGGCCAGGCGTACTCGTGATGATCGCCACCGGCGACGCCGTCGTCTCCCTCATCCAACAGCTTGGCAGCCAGTACGGTCTCAACCTCTTACCAGAGCCCTGGGAGCAGGGCCTGGTGATCCTCCTGGTCATCGCCCTTTCATGCCTGCTCTCGGTGCTACGCTTCCGTGTGACGCAGAACCTCGTCAACGTCATCTTTGTCGCCTATGGCGGCGCCATTCTGCTGGTCGGCCTTGCTGGCCTGATCTGGCTCGTGGGCGGGCACCCGGTCCAGGCTGACTTCTCCGCTGCCCACTGGCAGCTCAACAGCACGAACTACACCTTCTACGGCCTGGTCATCCTGGCCCTGCTGGGCATCGAGGTCCCCCTCAACATGGGGGTAGAGGTCCAGAACACGCGCGCCATCACCCGTTACCTGCTCTGGGGTTCAGTCGTCGTCATGGTGGCCTATCTGCTTGGCACCTTCGGCGTCATGATGGCCGTTCCCCCAGCCATCCAGAGCCAGGGCAACCCCTCCGTCGTAGCAGCAGCGGTCAAATACGGTTTTGGCCCGGCGGGCACGGTGCTGGCCACCATCGTCAACCTGATTTTCATTGGCTTCTTCCTCTTCAACACCGTCGTCTACAACTACTCCTTCGGGCGCCTGCTCTTCGTCTCCGGCCTTGACCGGCGCCTGCCCACCGTCATGAGCAAGGTCAACCGCAACCGCGTGCCCTGGGTAGCGGTGCTGGTTCAGAGTATCATCTCCGGCGTCCTGACGGTCATTACCTTCATCATCGCCCCCTTCGTTATCCAGGCCCTCAAGCCCTCGGACCTCTCGACGGTTGTTTACGACGTCCTGCAGGCCGCAGTCACCATCATCTGGTGCATCTCGATGGTATTCCTCTTCATCGATGTAATCTACATCCGCTACAAGTACCGCGAGAGCTTCCAGCGCGTGCAGCTGGCGCCAGACTGGGTCTTCTACCTGTGCGCGGTCATCGGTTGCATCGCCAGCGCCTTCGGAGTGGCCGTCATCTTCATCTCGCCCTGGACAACCCTGATCAGCACCCTGGCCTGGGATCTCTCGCTGGTAGGCTTTGCCGCGATCTCGCTGGTGGCTGGAGCCGTCATCTACTTTATCGGCCAGGCGACCATACGGCGCGATATCTCGGACGAAGAAATTCTGGCCGAGGTCATCGGCACACCCGAGGAGCTGAATCCCGCCAGCGATGCTGCCGGAGGGAGTAGCGCCTCCGCCTGAACGAGGGAGGACCGGCGGGGCGGGTCGGACCCGGCCCGCCCTTGGTCCAGTGAGTCTCGAAAGCGGGCCAGCGGCACGTTATATGTAACAGCAACAACTATCTCACACGTGCCGAGGTCCGCTTTCCTTGCAGCAAGAAGATGCCGAGCGTGAGCTGAGTATTGATGAACTATCGCAGGTGACAGGCATTTCCAGCCGCACCATCCGCTTTTACAATACGCAGGGCCTGCTTCCGCCGCCGCAGAGGAGAGGCCGCATTGCCTACTACAGCGGGGAACACGTGCGGGTTCTGACCCTGATCAAAGAGCTGAAAGAGCAGCACAACCTGCCACTTGAGCTTATCAGGCAGCTTCTGGAGATCCGCGCCCAACACGGCGAGATCCAGATGAATCTGGCCCTGAAGCAGAGATTGCTGCGTCCCCTGGCGGCAGGCAGTCAAGAGACCCGCTTCAGCCGAGAGCTGCTGCTTGAGCAGACAGGGATCTCCCCCGAGCTGTTCGATGAGCTGCTCCGACTGGAGCTAGTTTTTCCCGTTCAGGAGGGCGAACAGCTTCTGTTCACAGGCGACGATCTCCTGTTGGTCGAACTCTACCGCCGGCTGATGGAGCAGGGCCTGCCGCTGGCCCTGGTCACCCTGATTCGCTTCCACCTGCGCCAGCTGGTGCGCAGCGAGATCGCCGCCTTCGAGCAAGCCCTGCTCCCGCGCTGGCAGAGCCGTGGTCTTCCTCTGGAGGAGCAGGCGCGCCAGTTCGAGGAGATCCTCACGCTGACCGACACGCTGATCTCCATCCTCCATCGCAAGCTCCTCTAAAGCCTGTGGCAAGAGAGGGTAGCGCACCCTGGCGGAGAAGACTGGCGCGTCAGAGCAAGAGGGGGTCTGCGCGTCTCAGCTCAAGCAGCGTGAGCTGAGTACACGCTAGAAGACGCCGAAGTGATGCAGCAGGGCCAGGGTGATCACCACCACCAGGACCAGCACGATGCCAACCACAAAATAGATCAGGCGGCGGCCCAGGTGGATCTGACGCGGAGCCGTCTCGACAATTCTTTCAACGGCTTTCTTTTGCTGCTCCTTTTTCCTCTTCTGCTTCTCTAGTTTCTTGCGATACTTCTCGGCGGGAGAGGAGGTCTCGCTATAGGGGCCGGCTTTCATCTGGCGCAGGCGGCGGCGCATTTCCCGATTCAGGTTCTCGTACTGCTGCTGTTGAGGATCGGTCGCAGTGACCGTGCGTGGCAGGGTCGACTTCGCTCCCGGCACTGCCGGGCCACCGATGCGAGACTTCTGCTCCTGCCGTCCCTTACGGGCCTCTGCAGACTGCTCGCCAGTCTTGAGCTTCTGGGAGGCAGATGAAGAGGGGGATGGGGGCGAGGCAGCAGCCTGCGCCTGTGACTGCGTTTGCGCTCCTGGTTTATTCTTTGGCATGGCTCACACCCTCATGTTGCTCTTCCTGCTGTTTTTGTTCTTGTTGCTGTTGTTGGACGACAAACTCCCTGGCGAACTGGGCGGCGCGCTCCTTATCGTCGGGGGCCAGCACGCCATCGATCACCAGGCTGAGCAGATAGTCCTTCAGGGGTCGCAGCCAGGGGCCGGGGCCGCGTCCGAACATAGCCATCAGCTCATGGCCATCAAGCGGGCTTTTCAGCGGTACCCGCTCGGCCTCCTCCTTCAAGCGGCGGCAGCGCTCGGCCAGTTCCACGACGCGCGCGGCGGCGCGTGAAACCTTATCGGCGCGGTAGCTGGTAATATCGGCGCGGGAGAGATCCAGCAAATCCTCCAGATCGTCGTTGGCCTCCAGCATCAAGCGACGTACCGCCCCATCGGTCCAATCTGAGCTATAGGCATTGGCGCGCATATGCAAGCGGACCACGCGCGCGACGCGCTCGCAGAAATCGCGATCGAAGTGGAGGCGTCGCAAGATATCGCGGGCCATTGCTGCCCCGACCTCCTCATGGCCGAAGAAATGCACCTTGCCATCTTCGACCGTGCGAGTGCGCGGCTTGGCAATATCGTGCAGCAGCGCACTCCAACGTGCCACCGGGCGCGGTGAAGTGCGTTCTACAACGCGCAGCACGTGCGCATAGACATCCTTTGACGGGACGCTCCGCTGGCTCTGCTGCTGGCTCACGCCGCGCAGCTCCAGCACCTCGGGAATAATCCACTGCATCAGCCCCAGCTCGACCAGCAGATCCAGGCCGCGCGCCGGATGGGGCGAGAGCAGCAGCTTATGCATCTCGTCGCGAATGCGCTCGCGGCTAATCTTTTGCAGCTTGCTCGCCTGACGGGCAATAGCATGGCGCGTCTCCTCTTCGATGGTAAAGTGCAGCTGGGCCGCCAGGCGCACAGCGCGCAGGAGGCGCAGCGGGTCCTCATCGAAGCGCTTATCAGGCTCGTTGCCGACGGCGCGCAAGAGGCGTCGCGCCAAATCGAGGCGTCCGCCGAAGGGATCATAGAGCTGGCCGGTCAAGGGATCATAGGCCATCGCATTGATGGTAAAATCGCGCCGGCGCAGATCCTCCTCCAGGACGGTGCCGAAGCAGACCTCCGGCTTGCGCGACTCGGGGTTGTAGCGCTCATCGCGGAAGGTCGTAATCTCAATAATATGTTCACCGTAGTGGAGGCGCACCGTGCCAAAGCGCTCCCCTACCAGGACAATGGCCGTCGGCTTCGTCGGCGCTACCAGGCGCTTGATCTCATCTGGGCGGGCATCCGTCGCCAGGTCGGCGTCGCTTGACTCACTGCGCCCGAGCAGCACATCACGCACTGTCCCCCCCACCATATACAGCTGTTTGTTATGTGCGCGAAAGATCCGGGCCAGTTCTACAATGATATCTCGCATCGAATGTGTGTATATTCGCTTCCCTTCCCTAATAGAGTCGTTCCTATGCTGGTTCGCTACGATTGGTCTTCTCCTTCTTCGAGCTTTGAGCACTGTTGGCGGGGGAATTGCTGGAAGCGATCTGCCTCTCTGCCTGATCCAGGACAGGTTACAGCAAGTGCAACGGATCTATTATATCATGGCCTCTGGCCACAGGCGATAGCCAGCTTTGCCTGTCCGGCCAGACAGCCTCTCGTCTCTTCTGTTCCCCGTTCGCTCTGGTCAGCGAGCGCCAGCTCCGCGGCTTTTAGTTGCAGCCTGCTGAAGGTCAGCGGCGGCCATGATACAATAGGACACACCTCTTAACTTTTCGACTGGAGCAGAACGAGGAACGATGAGTAAGGCATCTCCTGGGCGACCACGCCCGTTCGTGCTGATCGTGATGGATGGCTGGGGCTTCAACCCGCGCACAGAGGGTAACGCCATTGCTCTGGCCCGCACGCCTCACATCGACGAGCTCGAGCGCCGCTGGCCACACACCCTCGTCAGAACCTCGGGTGAGGCTGTCGGCCTCCCCGCCGGTCAAATGGGCAACTCCGAGGTCGGCCATCAGAACATCGGAGCAGGCAAGCGTGTCTTGCAAGATTTCACCCGCATCAGCGAGTCTATCCAGGACGGCAGCTTTTACCGGAATCCGGCCCTGCTCAAGGCCATCGAGCACGTCAGACGCAATCACTCGCAGCTGCACATCTGCGGCCTCCTGGGCAACGGTGGCGTGCACGCCCACGAGGATCATCTGGAGGCGCTGCTGCGCCTGGCCCGTCAGCATGAGATCGAGCGCGTCTATATCCACGCCTTCACCGATGGGCGCGATACTTCACCTACCGCCGGCATCGAGTTCATGAAGCGTCTAGAGACGCGGGCCCGCGAGATCGGCGGCGATCATCCGGCGCGCGTGGCCACAGTCAGCGGGCGCTACTACGCTATGGATCGTGATAACCGCTGGGAGCGCACCGCCAAGACCTACCTTGCCATGACGCGCGGCGAAGGAGAGCGCGCCTCATCGGCGGTGGCTGCTATCCAGCAGTCCTACGAGCGCAACATCACCGACGAATTTATCGTCCCCACCGTGATTATGGAAGAGGAGCATCCGCTGGCCCTTGTCAAGGAAGGCGACGCCCTCATCCATTATAACTTCCGTCCCGACCGTGCCCGCCAACTGACCAAAGCCTTTGTCCTCGAAGAACTGCCGCCCCAGGCCGCTGGCAAATTCGAGCGCGGCCCTCGCCTGCGGGACCTGGTCTTCGTTATGATGACCGAGTACGAGGCGGGTCTGCCGGCAGAGGTAGCCTTCCGCGCCGACGAGGTTGAGATGCCGCTGGCCCGCGTCATTTCCGAGCACGGCCTGCATCAGTTCCACACTGCGGAAACTGAGAAATATGCTCATGTGACCTACTTTATCAACGGGCGTCGCGAGACCCCTTTCCCTGGCGAGGATCGTCTGCTTGTGCCCTCGCCCAAGGTTCCGACCTACGATCTGCAGCCTGAGATGAGCGCTTCAGGTGTCACCGAGACAGCTATTGAGCGCATCCGCAGTGGCCAATATGACCTTGTGATTATGAACTATGCCAACGCCGACATGGTCGGTCACACTGGTGTCCTGGAGGCGGCCATTAAGGCAGTCGAGGCGGTCGATGCCGGCGTTGGGCGTGTCGTCGAGGCTACGCTGGCGGTAGGGGGCGGCCTGCTGATCACTGCCGATCATGGCAACGCCGAGCAGATGATCTACTACGATAGTGGCAAGCCCATGACGGCCCACACGACGAACCCGGTGCCGCTCTATCTGGTCGTGCCCCAGCTCGCCGATGCCAGGCTGCGCAGCGACGGCATTCTGGCCGACATCGCGCCCACGATCCTGCAGATTATGGGGCTATCTCAACCGCGCGAGATGACAGGTCGCTCATTGCTGCTACCTCAGCAGTAGACAGAGTTATCCACATCTTGTGGTGGAATCGGGGGAGTTATCCACATCTTGTGGTGACATATGTGGATAACTCTCCACCGGTGTGGATAACTCGGAGGGAGGAAAGAACACTTTCCTCAAAGACGGCGAGCCAGGAGGCGCAGACGGCGATAATCCAGCTCCCAGCGTCCTTCTCTGAAGAGAGCAGGGCGGGCTTTGGCCTCGATCGCGGTCAGAATCTCCTCCTTGCGGTCCGCGGGCACTACCTCCAGCAGCGCAGAGCCAAACATCTCCAGCCAGAGGCGCAGCCCTCGCTCACCCTCCTCCAGCGCCGTTGGTCGTTCAAAGAGCCAGGCGGCCTGGACCTCGAAGCCATGAGCCTCCAGCAAGGCCGCATATTCCCCCAGAGCAGGGAAATACCAGGGATTGGGCGGCGTCACCGCCAGCCGCTCCTGCAACACCTCCTGCACAGCAGCGCAGACTGCCGCTACGTTGCCGCGTCCTCCCATCTCCAGGACCAGGCACCCGCCCGCTTTGAGCAAGCGAGCCAGCGCCGCGGCTACCACCTCGGCCTCGGGTATCCAGTGCAGGGTGGCGTTGGAGAAGATGGCATCAAAGGGGCGCGAGTAGAAGAAAGAGCGAATATCGCCTACGTGCCATTCGAGGCTCGGATAGTGCTGGCGAGCGACCTCTATCATCGCCGGCGAGCGATCGAGGCCCACCACCTGCGCGCCACTGCGCGCAATGGTCGCCGTCAAATGGCCCGTTCCACATCCTACATCCAGAATCAGCTCACCCGGGCGCGGCTCCAGCAGCTCTATCAGGCTGCTGCCATAAGCAAAGACGAAGGCATGCTTCGCGTCATAGAGGGTCGCATTCCAATCGCTGGCAGCCAAGACAGCACCTCAGCAGATTCTTAATAAACCAGGATGACCACGATACAAAGAAAATAAAAAAGAGGAGCGCAGGACTGTGAGGCAGCGCCTCCTTTCAACAGGAGAGGACCGCCGCGGAGCTACCCAATGCGAGCGAGGCAGGAGAGGGCGGCCATAATCACCTCGCCCTCCTCCAGAAGCACACGGGCCGCCTGAGCGAATACCCCTGAAGGGAGCCGCTGACGATGGAGAAAGAGCGAGAGGATCTCGCCCGTTCTGCCGCAGTAGTCACCAGAGCAGACTCGCACGCGCGCCCCGGGCACCAGGGCCAGATCTGGCTCCTGGCTGGGGAGGGCTTCGGCCTCAGCGGTGGTCAGCGAGATCAGCAGCTCTGGCAGCGCAGGCTGTCGAACCGAGGTGAAACCAGAGAGAAGGGCCACCCGGCCCTGATAGCAGCTCAGCAGCTGCAAGAGGCGCGCCGGCATTGCCAAACTCCCCAGACCCTCTGTCAACATGATCGTCAAGGGCGGCAAGCGAGCTTGCCGGTCCTCAGCGTTTGGGCTGTTCACCAACTCCAACAGGTCGGCATGAAGGAAGCCCTCAAGGTCGCGCAGAAAGATACTGCTGGCGACGATGCCAACCACGCCGGAATTGAGGGCATGGCGCAGCAAAAGGAAGCTCAGCGGGCCGGGCACCACCAGAATAGCGCCGGGGGGAATAGGTTGCTGGCTCGAACGCGCAGCGCCACCATCCCGGGCCTGCCAGAGCGTCAGCACTCCGGCCACCTGGGGGCCAGCGCCGAGCACTCCCTGGATCGCCAGCACCTGACTCTCGATCACCACTCCACCGCGAGCCGTCACATCGACAACACGCCCCCCTAGGCCAGCCGGCACTGTCTCCTCACCCAGTGCAGGCACGGCTAGCGCCGTCTCCGTATCGCTCAGGTGATGGGTCTGCGTTGGCTGGATCGTCGGCAGCTTCCGCGTCACCGCTGGCAGAGAGAGACGGGGAAGGCCGCCAAGCTTCTCGCCAGGCTCCTCACGCTTCAGCCGGATCACTGGCTGGTCAGGCTCGACTGTCTGGCCGGGATAGACCAGCGCCACCGCTCCTGCGCGCGAACCACCAGGCCAGCGCTCTCTGCGCACCACAGCCTGTAAGCGTACAGACCACCCCAGGGGATAGGCCATCGTAGTTGGCGCCTCCCACACGCGCGCCAGATCACAAGTGCATCATCAATGAAAACGGTCTCAGAGAACCCTTGAGTTGCAACAGAACAATAACAACAACGACAGGACCGATGTGCAAACCAGATCGAGCCAGAGCCGTGCTGGCGTGAGCAGGCAGCCAGTACCAGTAGCCAACCGTTAGGTAGTCTGTATCAGGCTAGGCGCCAATGGCCTGAGACCATTGCAAGAGTCGAGCCTGGCGTTCGGCCTTATCCGCCGGCAGTACCAGCGGGCGCCCGCGGGCGTCGATGATCAGGCCAACCAGGCCCCCATCGATCTCCTCGGCAGCGCGTGCCCGTTCGCCGGGACCGAGCCCCACATCGACCGTCTGAGCAGGATAGAGTGTCAGCAGAGCCTGCTCATTCAGGCGCAGAGGGACCACTTCAATCGAGCCGCTCATGACCTCGACCTGGACCTGCCGTCCATTACTATACTCTACCACGACGCGCAGCGCAATCTGGTCGGGCGGCAGAGTCCCATAGGGGATCACGCAGGTTCCCAGGCGATGGGTCACGGCATCGTTCTCATTGACTTGCACAGCGGCCACCGGGTTCACGGTTGCGATCGCCCCCAGCTGTTGGAAGAGCAAGGTGCGATCCAGCACCAGCGAGGTCACGCCGCGCGGCTGCAAGGCATCGAGCAGCATCAAAGCTGCCTGAGCGGGGCGTGGGGCATGAGCCAGTACACCGCCGGTAGCCAGGATCAGATCGGGCGAGAAATTGCTGAGGGCGCCCCCTTTCAGGGCTTCGGCGGTCAGAAGGATCGCCTCGCGGGCGAAGGCCTGGCTGATTTGCAGCTCCCGCTGATTGCTGGGGACCACATGGGGGTGCAGCATCGTATTGAGCACAAACTGGCGCAGCTCCTCATCGGAGACGTCAAACGGCAACCAGCGGCTAATATGCTGGGAGCCAACGCGCTTCAACAGTTCGCCCAGCCCAGAGCCGACGCCGATGCCCGCCTTGACCATCGGGATGAACTCCCCGCGCTCTCCAGCTAACAGCAAGGTTGTATTGGCCCCTCCCGCATCGACGGCCATGACGTTCATCGTGTAGTGGTGGGCCAGAAAGCGCACCAGGCTACTGAGGGAGGTTGCTGTGGCTACCGGGGAGGCCGAGGACCAGGACCAGAGGGTCTCGCTGCCGGGCAAACGGCGCAGAATCGAGCGTTCGTAGAGTGAGCTGGCGGCCAGGCTGATCGGGCCGAGATTGGAGGCTGAGACCAGGGGGTCCAGGCGCATTACTTCACCGGCCCCATTGATCAGGCGTCGCGAGGCCTCCACATACTGAGGGGCGGCGGCATAGAGCACCGGCACAGGGAAAAGCCGCGTCTTCTCGCGTTGCTCCTGGGCCGCATTCACCAAAAGCTGGCAGGCCTCCTGAATCGGAGTGGCTCCTGCTGGCCCATCGGCCATACCAACAATGATAGCCGCATGCGGCTGTAGCTCGCGCAGGCGGTCGATCTGCCGGCGCCATTCCAGGGCCAGACGTTCGGGGGTCCAGGGTAGGGGGCTGACCCCTGGCAAGGGGGTAGCGCCCGGTTGCGTGAGCTGGCCAGCGGCCATACTGGCGGTAAACGTTGGAGACGGCAGGGCCTGGGTCTCGGCATAGAGGCCGGAGACCGCCTGGCTGACCAGGTCCGTCAACGCGGGGCTGGCCGCGCCCAGAACCACCAACCGGAGCGGGCCGCCAGCGCTAATAGTGGTCACGAAGACATCCACGCCATTGCCATCCGGCTGCTCCGGCTCCAGCAAACGGCCATCGACAATAATCTGCCGCCCCGTGACCAGCTCAATCTCGTTGATAGCCTGGACGATGCCCCGAGTAATATCCTCCTGGGGAGTAGCCAGCGTTGTCGGGGCCTCGCCGCGTGCCATCAGGCGATACTGTCCTTCGACCAGGCCCAGCAACGAAACCTTGGTCAGCACGCTGCCGCAGTCGGCAACCAAAATAGAATTTGCGGCAGCGGCATCTTTTCTATGAGCGGCTGCCTGACCCTCCTGCTGATTCAACTGCGTCTGCATCTCCAGAACACCCCTCTTCTCTCACCTAGTGCGGGAACCAGCTACGAATCACATCGAGGAAGCTACGCTTAGCAGGCCGGGCCTGAGCCTGCGCTCGAGACTGGGCGTGGGCCTCGGCGCCTGGCCCTGGAGGCGGCGCAGATGGAGGCGGCGCCATATAGGCGGGAGCCGCCGGAACAGGATTCGCGCCGGCATTGGCGCCGATACCGGTATAGGCAGCGGGATACCCTGGAGGGTTCCCAGGCGTTCCGGGCATTCCCGCCCCAGCGGCTCCCGCCGCTGGAGGTGAGGCCGGCGCCATCTGCCCGTAGCGGGGGTCAGTTCCCTGAGTGGGCAGCGAAGGCGTCGCCGAGGCCACCCCCAGGAGAGAAGCGAAGACATTGGCCGCCGCTTCACTCTGCTCGCTGACGCCCAGCTCCGTACGGGGCCGGCTGGGCACACGCATATTCTCAACGCGCGGTTGCATAGGATCGGGCAACGTTCGCCCAGGCTCCTGGACGGCCATCGGGTCCTGTCCATGAGAGCCAGCGGGAGCAGGCGTTTCCATCGAGGAGCGTAGCCATTCGGGCAAAGCATTCATATCGATGAGTGAGGCCGCCGTCAGCCCGCCGGCGGGCAGAGACGGCGTCGGAGGGGGAGCTGCCGATCCTCCTTGCGCCCCTGGGGATGGCGAGGCTGGTCTCAAGCCCGCATTTTCCAGCTGACCCTCACGCAGCCAGGCGGGCAAAGCGCTCATATCGATCAAAGAAGCTGCTTCCAGGCGGGTAGCGCCTCCGGCTGCGGGAGCGTCCAGCCTCGGGGCCGCCTCTCCAGTCGCGCTCTGGCCCCGTAGCCAGTCCGGTAACTGCTGGGGATCAATCAAATCGTGGGCCTGCAGCGGCTGCCCGGGTGCGGGAGCTGGTCCTGGCTGGGCGCTTGTCGCCCGGCTCCACTCTGGAGAGGCGGGTCCCGACGGCTCCACTCCGGCCCCAGCCGGGCCAGCCGCAGCCGTCGACGGCCCTAAAGATTTCATCCATTCTGGCAGGGCCTCCGGCTCAACCAGGCTTGAGGCGGGAATATCCTTCTGACCGCTCAGCCCACTCTCACGTGCTCCCGTCCCCTCCTGTCCCTGCCCCTCGCGCATCCAGGAAGGCAGGGCCTGCTCATCGATGAGAGAGCGGGCAGTAATCCCTCGGGCGGGCGGGGCTGCTGCGTAGCCCGCCGGCCCGCCAAGCTGGGCACTGGCCGGAAACTGATATTCTGCAGTATCTTCCTTTTGCTCGGCGCGCATCCAGCTTGGGAGGCTCTCCTCGTCGATCAAATCAGCGGCAGAGAGAGGGATAGGGCCAGTAGTACCCGCTGGCAAGCGCTCACCTGCCCGTAACGACTGCAGCCATGCCGGCAACTCTGACCGCTGAGATACCCCTTTCTGCGCATCTGCAGCACCTGCAGCACTTCCAACTCCGCCAGATAATGGCAAGCCGCAGCGCCGGCACGTCGCCATGCCGGCAGCGACTGGCTCTCCACAGTTGCTACACCTAATCACTGTTGCTCCTCACTTTCACCAGGCCGTCACCTTCGCTCCTGGATCTGGCTCGCTCGCAGTGTAGCATGCTTTTCGCTGGCACGCAACGCACTGCGCTGGCTGCCTGCCTCGATTGCTATAGCCACCTGGTGATAAACATGACCAGGCTCACTGATATGATACTATAGATCCATAATTCCCAGCCAAAAGTACTACTTACTTCTCTCCGCTGCAGACTACCCTCCCCCTCCCTTGCAGGCGAGCAAGGCCCTTTTTACAATAGAACTGGCCCTGTCGGCATTCTGTAACAAAAGATAGGACAGATGCTTCTCATTCGCCAGACAAAAGAAGGAGGAGACACGGCGATGGAGAAAAGGAGCGCCCACCGTTTCCCGTGGTGGTGGCAGTTCTTAGCCTGGTTACTGGTGAGTAGTGGGATTAGCCTGCTGGCGCGGCGCCGAGGCGCTCTCAGTCGCAGCGGGGTGCCAGCGGCTATCGTGACTGGCACGGTGACCGCCGGCGCAGGTGGCTGGGAGCTGGGCCTCTCCCTTATCTTCTTCTTCCTCTCCTCCAGCTTCCTTTCTCGCTTCCGCCAGCAGCAGAAGGCCACTATCGCGGCGGAGCAGTCCAACAAGGGCAGTGCTCGCGACATGCTGCAAGTGGCAGCAAACGGAGGTGTAGCCACCTGGTGCGCGTTGCGTTATGGGCTACGCCGGCGTTCAGTGCTCTCGCCGGTCCAGGTTGAGCGCACCTCCTGTGATCCCTGGCTGGCGGCCTTTGGGGGCGCTCTGGCAACGGCAACAGCCGATACCTGGGCTACTGAGCTAGGCATGTTGACGAGCCGTCCTCCCCGTCTGATCACAAGCGGGCGTCCGGTGGCGCCGGGCATCTCAGGGGGAGTCTCCTGGCCGGGCACGCTGGCTGCAGCGGCGGGCGCTCTGGCAACTGGCATAGTGCTGCAGGGCTTGCTCGCCCTGGCCCGGCTGCGCCCCGGCGGTGCCAGTGAGCCAGACCACAGCCGACCGCTTCCGCTCGCCACCATCGCCTGGCTTAGCGGTCTGGCAGGCAGTCTGATCGACAGTCTTCTCGGTGCCACCCTCCAGACCATCTATCGTTGCCCGCGCTGTGGGCAGGAGACCGAGCAGCGTCGCCACCAACGGTGTGGTAGCCTCACCCAGCGTGTGCGTGGCTGGCCGGGAGTCAACAACGATGTAGTGAATTTCCTGGCAACCCTGAGCGGGAGCCTGATCGCTGCTGTCCTCAGCCGCTGCAGCGCGCCCCAGCGGGGCCGGGGCTAGACGAGATTGTCCGCCAGCCGGCTGAAGAAGGGTAGCCGATAGTCCGGCCTGAGCCAGGCCATGAACATGAGCCACAGCCAGAGCAAGAGCATCAGCCAGCCTAGCAGGTTGATCAGCAGACTCAGGCCAAACCCAATCAGCCAGCCAAAGAGGGGCAGCAGACCCAGCACCCCGTGCAAGAACTGAAGTGCCAGCACAACCAGCGAGAGTGAGCCAAAGGTCACCAGCGATTGGGCCGCGTGCCAGCGCACATTGCGATTCTTCTCGACTACGAGGAGGATCAGGCCCGAGATCCAGATGAGAGCATAAGCAAGCACCCGTTCTAGACGCTCGTCCAAGCCGAGGGTTGTCATTCGATTCATCATGGCCTTTTCCTCGAATTCGTCTGGTTAAGATGCCAAATTGTTTCCAGGATCTGGCTGCCTATATATACGCAGGGCGCCGGGAGGTGTTGCAGGGCCAGCAAGAGCAAGGAGCAGGTAGCCTTTGGCCGCCAGTCCTCGGCTTCCACATTTTCAGCACTCTGGGGTTGACCCGAGCAGCCAGGCCAGGTCAGCTCGATCCCCCCTCGATGCGATTGGGAGGAGCCACTATTGTCAGTCTTCCGGAGCTGCAGTATAATACGAACGCAAAAGCTAGCTAGCGGGAGGCAATGCGAGGTCTATGGGAGGACCAGCACTCATCATTAATCCCAGCGATGGGCTTTTCCTGGCCAGCTTCTTCGGTTTCTTGCTGTCGCTGCCCCTTGCGCTCTTTATCATCTTCTGGGTCAGCGTAGTGCTGGTCAGGCGGCGCTGGGCGGTGCTTCTGGGAACCTTCATCGGGGCGTTTATCGGCCTGCTCGCTATTCTGGGTTGGGTCGATACGCTGATTTTCGATACACCATTGCCCAATGCCCAGGTTGGGGCGACCTTCTTCGGCTCGTTGTTCCTGTGCAGCGTGCTGGGTCTGGTTGGCGGCATGCTGACCGACTGGCTTGTCGCGCGGGCGGAGAGCCGTCGCTCACGTCGGCCCACCACGCTCGTCCCCGAGTGAGTCAGCTGCGGCTGGGGCCAGCCAGGAATGTCGCCTGTCGCCAGGGGGCGTCTTTTTTTGACTGAGGGCCAGTGAGTAGGTGAATGGTGGTCTATGTTCTATTTGCTGCATGGCGATGATGAGTTCAGCAGCCGCGAAGCGCTGCGGCGCCTCCGTCGGCAGGGGGATTTTGGCTACAACCAGGATGTCTACCACGGCGACGAAACCGAGCTGGCAACCATCGTAGCGACGTGCAGTACGCTCCCTTTCCTGAGCGAAGGTCGGCTAGTAATCGTCGAGGGGCTGCCCCGCAAGCGACGGAGTAGTTCCTCGACCGCTCAGGAGCGAGAGGCAGCCAGCGTTTCTGCCGAGAGCGATCAGGGGGCAGGCTCAGCAACAGGAGAGGGTGCCGGGGAGCGCAAGCGCAGTCGGGCGCGCAAGGGGAGCAAGAAAGCGGGTCCTGCTTCGCGTGCCGATTTTGAGCAGGGGCTGGCGAGCTTTGTGCCGGCGATGCCGGCCTCGACTACCTTGATCCTCCTGGTTGATGAGGCCCTTGAGGCGCGTCATCCTCTTGTGGAGGCGGCCCGCCGTCATGGTCAGGAGATCAAAAGTTTGCTCCCCAAAGGAGCCGCGCTCGAACGGTGGATCGAGGAGCGCGCCGCGCAGCTCAAGGTCCGCATTACGCACGAGGCGGTAACGCTGCTGGCGAACTTCATCGGCAGCCAGACCCGTATGCTGGCCAACGAGTTGGAGAAGCTTGCCACATATGTCGGTGAAGGCGGCACCATCGATGTTCCTCAAGTGCGGGCCCTTTCTGCCCAGGTGCAGGAGACGCGCATCTTCGATTTGACCGACGCCCTGGCCCAGCGCAGACAGAAGCAGGCCCTGGACATTCTTCACAGCCTGCTGACCGAAGGGCAGCCGCCATTGCTCTTACTGGGCTTCATGCTCTCGCAGGTGCGCACGCTTCTCCTCGTCAAAGAGCTGACGCAGAAAGGATTGCGCGCAGCAGAGATTGCCTCGACGCTGGGCATCGCGCCTTTCATCGCCGAGCGAGCTGTTCAGCAAGCGCGGCAGTTCAGTCTTGTTCAGCTTGAATTCATCTATCGCCAGCTCGTCGAAACGGATGCCGCCTTGAAGCGCAGCCGACTCAGCCCCGAGGTTGCTTTTGACCTGGTGCTCATGCACTTTTTCACCGTCCCAACCCGTCCCTAGCGGCAGCCGGCCCCCCCGCCGCGGACCTGTGCGGAAGCCCATTGACAGCAGCAGCAAGCGCCTGCTCAGCCTCCTTAAGATGCGGCACACTTGTTCTCAATCAAGCTCAAGCTGTTCCCAAGGATGCACCAATGGCCACGAGTTCCCTCCTTGAACAGAGACTGATCGCGCGCATCGAGCGCGAGGGGCCACTGTCCTTCGCCGAATATATGCGCATAGCGCTCTATGATCCAGAGAGCGGTTACTATGCAGCTGGTACTCCGCGCATCGGCTGGTCCGGGGATTACTTCACGAGCGGCGACCTCGGAGACTTCTTCGCCCACTGCCTGGGGCGCCAACTCTGGCAGATGTGGGAGGAGCTAGGCCGCCCGCAGCCCTTACGGGTCTGGGAGCAAGGAGCCAGGCGAGGCGAGCTAGAGGTGGGGGTTCGCGCCTGGGCAGAGCAAGAGCAACCGGCATTTGCTACAGCCCTCAGCTACCGCGGCCTCGACCTGCATCGGGGGGAAGACATTCTTTCTGCCGAAGTGCTGCAACAGCTTCGCGAACAAGAGGGAGTCCCTCATGTTATTCTGGCCAACGAGCTAGTCGACGCTTTTCCGATCCACCTCGTGGAAGTGCAGCAGGGGCAGCTCTACGAGATCTACGTGGGTCTCGAAAAAGGCAGATTGCGGGAGCTCGCCGCCCCACCAGCACCGGAAGTGGTCACCTACCTTGACCGTTATTGCATGCGTTGGAGAAGCTTCCCCAACGGCTGGAGGGCAGAGATCAACCTGGAGGCCCTCCGCTGGGTAGAGCTGCAAGCCTCGCTGCTGCGGCGAGGTTTCCTGCTCGTGATCGACTATGGAGACCGGGCCTCGCGGCTCTACCGCCGTACCCGACCTCAAGGGACACTGCTCTGTTACCACAAACACCGTGTCAACGAGCAGCCACTGGCAAGGCCCGGAGAGCAGGACATCACGGCCCATGTGAATTTCAGCGCACTGATCGATGAAGGACGTCGTCATGGCCTTCGTCTGCGCCTCTTCACCACGCAGCGCGCCTGGTTAGAGCACCTGGGCATTTTCGAGGAACTCGAGCAGCTCCGCCGTACCCACTTCTCGGCAGCAGATCAAGAGCGCGCCACGGATCAAGGACAGATCGCCCTACTCCGCTGGTACAACCTGCGTCAACGAGTCCTGGCCCTGACCGATCCCGCGGGACTGGGCAACTTCAAGGTGCTCATCATGAGGCGCTGAGCCTCGCCGGTGCCGGAGCGTCGTTCATAGGGTGGCCAGTTGAAGCTGAAAGGTCTCTCTCTAACGCAGCAGCGAAGTATCAATAGGCGAGCAGGCGCTGCTTGTGCCATTGAAGCTATCGCGATGGAAATTCAGCCACAGCTTGCGCGAGGCCAGGCCGGTAGGGTCGCTGAGATTGAGCGAGAAATCCTTGAGGGCGGTCCCCGTGTCATCGGTCGTCAGCGGGCCGACTAAAAGGAGAGTGGAGCCGCCACAGCTGCCCTCATCGATCGTCAGATAGTAAGTGGTAGCAGGTTTCAGGCCCTGGACAGCGATTTGCAGGTGGGAAGGGGAAGGGGCCAAAGCATTCGCCTGGTCAGGAGCATGGACCAGATGGGCCTGGATGTTAGAGGAAGGGAACGACAGCGTGCTAGAGAAAGGCTTGCCCACATTCCCAAGGAGGCCCTTAGCAAAATCGGCCAGGTTGGGACCGAAGATAGCGACAATGACTAACACGAGGAAGACCACTACAGCGAGGCGTGTCAAAAGCTTCCAGGGCTTCATCACGCAAGTCCCCCAGTCAAACAAGCTCGCCAGAGAGGATGTAGAGCAAGACAATTGATCCGTAGCCGACCAGCGCAGCGGCCACGATCGCTGCCGCCGTAAGCTGGGGCGACGGAGAGAACACCATCATCATGGGTTCAGAATCTATTATAGGCGAAGCGCAGCGTAGGTGTCTATCGTTGTCTTCTGCCTTATGAGAGGGATGCGAGGAGGCAAGGGGAGGGAGGGAGGGAGGGAGGAGAGGTAGAGAAAAGAAAAGCGCCCATCCAGGCAGGTGGGGCGGCGACGTCCTACTTTCCCACGGGGCTGCCCCCGCAGTATCATCGGGGCTGGAAGGCTTAACTTCCGTGTTCGGGATGGGAACGGGTGTTTCCCTTCCGCTATAGTCACCGCTCCACCTGCATGGACAGGCGGATAATCAGCGAGGCAGTTCGCCTGGTAGGGAACTGACATCCCCTCAGGTGGAGATGAGGGGATTCGAACCCCTGACCTCTGCCGTGCAAAGGCAGCGCTCTACCAACTAAGCTACATCCCCCTGTGCGGGTGGGTGGGCCATCCTGGACTCGAACCAGGGACCTCAGTCTTATCAGGACTGCGCTCTAACCACCTGAGCTAATAGCCCACAGTTAGGAGCCGACGAGGTCACATCGACGGGTGCCGGGTGACCCGAACACCTGGAGAGTGATAAGGCGAGTTTATGACGACCGACCTGCCAGGCTTAGCCTTATGGCAAGTGGTGTTCTCTGCAATGCTGCCACCCGATCACCGCTTTTTATTTTACCACCTGTCAGAGTTTCTGACAAGGGGGTTTTCCGCGGATTCCCGACTTCCGCAGAGAGGAGAAGTCGGGACACCGAGACGGGCGACAGGATCGACCTGGGAGAGAAGGAGTGAGCGAGGCAGAACGAGCTGCCTGCGATCTGCTCCTCCTGCGACTCCCTAGAAAGGAGGTGATCCAGCCGCACCTTCCGGTACGGCTACCTTGTTACGACTTCACCCCAATCACCGACCCCACCCTCGACGCCTGCCTCCCCTCTCA
>NZ_BDGT01000067.1 GCF_001748285.1 Thermogemmatispora onikobensis
CCCGTACGATGTTGGCCCGCCGTACCAGTTGCCCGATGCAGCAAACGTCATCCTGCATCTGAAGCCAGCCTCCTGATCGTAGCGTTGCTTCTGGCCTGTCCTTTCGTAGTGCGTTCTTCCAGGACGTCCTTCCACCCCCTCTACGTGGGGGTGGAAGGACGATACTCTCTGCGCTCTCTGGCCACTGGCCGGGTATACTCCTTTCCTGCTCAGCTGGTCAGCCTACTCGTTCTTCGCTCGGGAGGGAGGCCTCGTTTCTTTTCTATCCTATCCTATCCTGACTTTCGGTCAAAGGAGTGATGTATGCGCTACCTGTTGAGGCGCGCAGGCTTCTATCTGATCGCTCTTTGGGCTGCTATCACGTTTAACTTTATTATTCCGCGTCTGATGCCTGGCGATCCTCTGCAGAACTATATCGCGAAGCTGCGGAACCAGGGGATGAGTCAGGCAACGATTGCAGCCCTGCGTAAAGAGTTTGGCGGCGACCCCTCGGTGCCGCTCTGGCATCAGTACCTGGATTACCTGAATGCGCTCTTGCATGGTCAGCTGGGCACCTCGACCTCGGAATACCCCACGCCTGTTGCTCAGATCCTCTCTCAAAGCCTGCCCTGGACAATCGGCCTGGTGGGAACAGCGCTGGTGCTCAGCTTTATTATCGGTACACTGCTCGGGGTGCTTTTCGCCTGGCGCCGTGACTCCTGGTACGATACGACGCTGCCGCCCACTCTGACTTTCCTCTCCGCTGTCCCTTACTTCTGGATGGCGCTGGCTCTCCTTTATGTTTTTGGCATGATGCTGGGCTGGTTCCCTACCAGCGATGCCTATGATCTGAGCAATTTCCCCAATGGGCCGGAGTGGAGCCTTGATTTCATTGGCAGTCTGGTGCAACATGCGGCCTTGCCAGTGATCACCCTGATTATCGGGTCGCTGGCCCAGTGGGTGCTGATGATGCGTAATGCGATGGTGACCACGCTCTCGGAGGATTACCTGTTGATGGCCCAGGCCAAGGGACTCTCGACCCCGCGCGTGGTCTTTGCCTACGCGGCCCGCAACGCGGTCTTACCCAGCATCACAAGCTTCTCCATTTCGCTGGGCCTGGTGGTCAGCGGCTCCCTGCTGACGGAAATCGTCTTCAATTATCCGGGCATTGGCTACCACCTGTTCCGCGGTGCCTCGGAAAGCGATTACGCTCTGATTGAAGGCGGTTTCCTGGTCCTGGCGCTGACGGTGCTGGCGGCGAATTTCCTGGCTGAGCTGGTTTATAGCACGCTTGATCCGCGCATTCGACACGGGAGGGCATAGCGATGCAAGTGACCAATCTGGGAGAGACCCCAGTCGATACGGTGGCCTTGGTCGAGCAGGCTGAGCAACGTCATCGCGGGCCATTGCTGAATGCTCTGCGCCTGCTTTCTCGCAACCCCAAGATTGCGGCGGGCCTGGCGATCTTGCTGCTCTTTGTGCTGATGGCCCTGGCGGCTCCTCTGCTAACGCCTTATCCACCGGACGGGCCGAAGAGTCAGGTGGCTCACGGCGCGCAGCCGCCCAGTCAGGAGCACATTCTGGGGACTACAAGCCTGGGGCAGGATATGTTTTCGCAGATTGCCTATGGGGCCCGCGTCTCGCTGCTGATTGGCTTTGTGGCCGCTACCGGCTCCACTGCCCTGCAGGTGATTTTTGGCCTCAGTTCCGCCTACTTCGGGGGCCTGATCGATGAGGTGCTCTCGCTGCTGATCAATATCTTCCTGGTGCTGCCTGGCCTGCCACTGGCCATTGTTCTGGCCTCGCTTGCCAGCGCCAGCGGTGCCGGCAAGAACGAGTTTGTGATTGCGATGGTGCTGCTCTTCACGTCCTGGGCTTATGGGGCCCGCGTGCTACGCTCGCAGACGCTCTCGCTGAAAGAGCGCGAGTTTGTGACGGCGGCCCGTTCGATGGGTGAGGTGACCTGGCGCATGATCTTCCTGGAGATTCTCCCCAATGAGATTGCGCTGGTCGCTTCAACGTACGTCGGCACCTTCGTCTACGCTCTCGGCGCGGAGGTGGCTCTGGAGTTCCTCGGCCTGGGCGATGTCTCACGCGCGAGCTGGGGGTCGATCCTCTTCTGGGCTCAGTTGAATGGCGCCTTGATTACGGGCCAGTGGTGGTTGTTTGTGCCCGCCGGCGTCTGTGTGGCCCTGGTCTGTGGAGCGCTCACTCTGGTCAACTTCGGCATCGATGAGCTGGCCAATCCCAGCCTGCGTCAGGCTATACCGCGTAAGCTGCGCAAACTGCTTAAGGCCAGAGCTGTGCTTGCCTGATCCAGTACCTGGAGCTGTTCTATTCACTGTGACTTACCATCTTTTGCTCGTTTCTTCTGTGCACTGTCCTACAGGTATGCAGGGATGCACCTACTCATCCAGGGATGGAAGCATATAGATTCTGGTGGCAGGTAGGGCGAGAGGTAGTATGCTTGGCTACCTCCGGCTGCCGCCTCTATTAAGGAGGATCAATGAGCATTACTGGTCGTCCACAGGACCATCGTAGTTTCCCCGCCTCTCTGGCAGGGGACAGCGACCTGGCTGGCGGCTTCCCGCCCGGTTTTCTCTGGGGAGCCGCCACGTCGGCTTATCAGATCGAGGGCGCGGTGCGCGAGGATGGTCGCGCTCCTTCTATCTGGGATCGCTTTGTGACCCGCCCCGGGGCGATCTTGCAGGGCCAGACGGGCGAGGTGGCCGCCGACCACTATCACCGCATGGAGGAAGATGTGGCCCTCATGGCTCTCCTGAATCTGCGCGCTTACCGCTTTTCGATCTCCTGGCCGCGGGTCCTGCCCCAGGGAACCGGCCCTGTGAACGAGCGGGGCCTTGCTTTCTACGAGCGTCTGGTGGATACCTTGCTCTCTCGAGGTATCGAGCCGCTGGTTACGCTCTATCATTGGGATTTGCCCGCCGCTCTTGAGGACCGCGGCGGTTGGCTTGTTCGCGATACCGCTCAGGCTTTCGCCGATTACGCTGGGGTGGTAGCTCGCCGCCTGGGCGATCGCGTTCGCTGGTGGATCACGCACAATGAGCCGTGGTGCAGCTCCTATTTAGGCTACGCTCTGGGTATCCATGCCCCCGGCATGCATGATAAGCAGCTCGCTATTCATGCCGGCCATCATATTCTGCTCTCTCATGGCCTGGCGACGCAGTGCCTGCGCTCACTGCTTCCGCGCGAGGCTCAGGTCGGAATCGCTCTCGATTTCTACCCGGTCTATGCAGCCGATGAGCGGCCTGAGACGCTGGCTGCCGTGCAGGAGGCGGATGCCTTCCGCAATCGCTGGTTCCTCGATCCTCTCTTCCGGGCCGAGTATCCTGAGGCTCTCTTCCGTGCACTGGACGTGACGCCGCCCGCACTTCAGGCCAACGATCTGGCGGTAATCGCTACCCCGCTGGATTTCCTGGGGGTCAATTACTACAGCCGTATGCTGGTGCGCGGAGCTTCGCCCGAGCCTGCAACCGCTACGGCGGGGCAACCTGGCTATGAGGTGATCGAGCGCATTCCCGAGGCGTCATATACCGATATGGGCTGGGAGATCTTTCCGGAAGGGCTGGAAGCGATTCTGACACGCCTCCACCGCGAGTATGCCCCCAAGGCCCTGGTGGTGACGGAAAATGGGGCGGCTTTCGAGGATCACTGGCACGGCGGGGCAAGTGTGCATGATTGGCAGCGCCTCCATTATCTTCAGTTGCATATCGAGGCGCTGAGTCGCGTGCTCTCTCAGCAGGTGCCTCTCAAGGGCTATATGGTCTGGTCTTTGTTAGATAACTTCGAGTGGGCCTTTGGTTATAGCAAGCGCTTCGGCCTGGTCTATGTCGACTATTCTACTCAGCGCCGCATTATTAAGGATAGCGGTCGCTGGTACGCCTCGTTCATTGCTGCACAGCGCCGCTAGCGCCTCGTCTGCGCCGGCCCCGGCCCGGCGCGAGACCAGGCGAGCCCCTCACCGCTGAGCATGGGCAGCCCAACGCTGCCTGCCCGCTGCCTACTCGCCAGACCCTGCCGATTTGATCAAGAGGCGGCCCGGCGTTGATTGAGCAGTCCTCTGGTTCAGGCCAGGATGAATGGCTGCGCTGGCGCCTTTCGCCTTCCCCTCACCTGCCTTGAGAGGCCAGGCTTCTGCCTTCTCTCTCGCTCCGGTCCGTCTGCCCTCTCCTCTGCCCTCATTGCTGCCCGCCTGAAGGTTGCCTTCTGAGGCGAAATAGATTATCCTTTCAAGCGGGCAGCTTTCCTGTCACAGGAGGCTGTCCCAGTGCTGGCGGTGGCGGTCATGATGCTTTTTGATTTTGCGGTGGTGAGCATCTGGAGCCAGGCCCCAGGCATGACGGGGGCGACGCTCTTCGGCTATCTAGGCACGATCGGGGTCTTTCTGGTCCTGGTGGCCTATGGGCTGACGAACGTTGGGGCCATCTGGTTCTTCTCTCCGCGCTGGCGCTTGTGGAGCTGGCAGTGGGTGATCCTGCTGCCGGCCATCGTCTTCTTAGGCTACACGCTCTACAGCAATATTTACCCGGTCCCGGCTCCGCCGTACAATGTCTTTCCGTACGTGGCGCTGGCCTGGCTCCTGCTCGGACTGCTCTGCATCGTCGCCTGAGCTGGCCTGGCCCAGCGCATCGGCTTGCATCTGGAGGAGAGCGAGGGCCTGCGCCTCGAGACGGCTGCAGAGGAGTCCGCGCTCAGGCTGCCCAAGTAGGGAAGCAGGAAGCAGCACGGCGCCAGTTCGACTGCTGCCAGGCCAGCTCAGGCGCCTCTTGCAGAGTATGGTTCCGCTTCAGGGGAGACCTGGCAGAAGCGAACCGAATTGAATGAAATTGAATGCACGACTACAGCCAAAGAAAGGAGCTTGCTACCGGCCATGACGACAGACATTCCAAAGGCAGGGCGCTCGATCCATATTCGGCGCGATCAGTGGCATCTGGCCTGGGATCACAGCATCCCGCCTATTGCTCGCATCAGCTCGGGCGAGGTGGTGGAATTCGATATGCTGGAAGCTTCTTGCGGCCAGATCCAGGCCAATAGCACGGTTGAGGCTATTGGCTCGCTCGACTTCTCGCGTGTGGATCAGGTGCACGGCCCGATCTATGTGGAAGGGGCTGAGCCGGGGGACACGCTGGAGGTGGAGTTTCTGGATTTGCAGCCAGCCGAGTGGGGCTGGACGGGGGTGATTCCTGGCTTCGGCCTGCTGGCTGACGAGTTTCCCGAGCCAGCCCTTAAGATCTGGCATTTGGAGGGCGGCGCCGATGGCTGGGCTGAGTTCGCGCCCGGTATTCGCATCCCTCTGGCTCCCTTCTGTGGCGAGATCGGTCTGGCGCCGGGCCAGCCGGGGGCGCTGCCGACGATTCCCCCCTATCGCCACGGCGGCAATATGGATACGCGCCATCTGACGAAGGGAACGCGCCTCTACTTGCCGGTGGAGGTGCCTGGAGCGCTCTTCTCGATGGGCGATGGCCACGCCGCTCAAGGCGATGGCGAGGTCTGCGGGACGGCGATCGAGACGCCGATGCACGCGGTGGTGCGCCTGACGGTGCATAAGGATCGCCCGGTGCCGGAGCCGCAGTATTTGACGGGCGGCCCCCTGATCCAGCGCACTAATACGGCCCCGTATTATGTGACCGATGGGATCGGCCCCGATCTGATGGAGGCCACGCGCAATGCGATCCGCCACATGATCGATCACTTGCAGCGCACCTATGGTCTGTCGCGCAGCGATGCGTACATGCTCTGTAGCGTGGCGGTGGATCTGAAGATCTGCGAGGTGGTGGATGCGCCTCACTGGGTGGTCGGGGCATTCTTGCCAACGAGCATTTTTACGAAGTGAGGCCACGTCTCTGCGCTAAGCCATCAGCCCGCACATAGCCAGGATCGAGGCCAGACCTGGGCCAGAGCTGCTGCCGGCCCTCCCTTTCTCTGATAAAGAAAGGGAGGGCCGGTTTCTGTAAGCTCATCTGGCAGGCCATTCGTCAGCCGGGCTTTGCCTGGAGCGATGAGCTAGTGACGCCGCCAGTTGGTGACGGTAACAGAGGCCGTGATGGCCAGAGCCTGCGGCAGACTGGCCGCCGCGGAGGGCGCTGCGGTCACTGTGGGGCTGGCCTTGGCACCAGCGCCCGGCGTGGCTTTAGGGGTCGCTTTGGTGGCCGGCTGCGGCCCCTTCAGCGTGATCACCTGATCCTTATGGATATCGCTGTGATAGTGGAAGGTGCTGACGCCCTTCAGATGCAAGGCTGTGGCATCGATCGTAATGTCGACGGTCGGCACCATGCCACCCTGCTTCCCAACCAGGACACTGTAGATGCTGGCCGGATTTTTCGGGTTGATGTGGGCATGCGGCACGTACCACGAGAGGCGAATGTAGGAGATGCAGTTTTTCGGGGTGACCGTCAGTCCTCCCCACATGGATCGCCCGGGCAGGTCGCTCTGCAGGGCCGTCGGCGGTCCCACGCTGTCAACAGGAGGATTCTGGTAACGCGGCCCCAGGGCGTAGTTGCCGCTCGGACAATAGCGCGAGCCGTCGGGTGGAATGTAGTTGTAGCTGTCGCATTTGCTGCCTGTGGCTGGCGGCTTTGAGGAGGTGGAAGTGGTGCCAGTGGTAGGTTTAGAAACGCCAGTGCTGGAGCTGCAGACAGGCTGACCAGAGTCGAAGCCGCCTCCGTCGATAAGCTGGGCACCCGGCGGGGCATAGACGCGGATGTAGTCGGTATAGGCGTCGAAGCCGTAGACAGGGCCACGCTGATCGTACTCCAGGATGATGGTCAGGTTGTGCGTGGCACCTCCCTGAGCATCGAGCACAATGTTGTCCTGGAAAGTACTGTGGACATATTGGCTGGCTTTGTTGACACTGATGTTGGCCTGAACTACATGGAACCCGTCGACGCTCTTGAAGCTGTTGATCCCACCAGAGTAGCCCTGCTGAACCAGCCAGGCTTCAACGGCGGGGTTGGTAAAGTACAGCTCCAGGTCACGCGCCTGGATATCCTTGACCGCCCCCTTGACGATGTCAAGCAGCTTGCTGACCGGTAGATGGCGCACCTTGTCTAGCAGGAGCTTGGCGACCAGCGAGGTGAAGGCTTTGCGGGCGTCGTGCAAGCCCTGGCCGGTGACCTGCTCTTGACGGGCGATGCCGGCAGGGTCCTGCTGATAGTAGTGCAGGCGGTCGGCCAGGTTTTGCGAGGTAATGGTCTCGCCGTAGTCCTTGACGACGATCGGCCCGGTGACATCAAGAATGTGGGCGATGAAGGCGGGGGTGAAGGCAATGTCGCCGTCGACAGGACCACCTCCTTCATCCTGGAAGACCTGGATGTTGATGCGCGCTGTGGTGGGATAGTCGCCGGAGACATTGGAGTCGCGCAGGCCGAAGTTGCCCATGTGCATCCAGCTATAGCCCGCAGGAGCCTGTCTTCCCATCTGGAAGCCATTGCCGGCATAGTCCAGTTTGGCAACGTCGCGTAGGGCCAGGGCCCCAACAACGCCGTTCTGCACATCTACGACGCCGTACTGACCGGTAAAGCCGCCTCCAGGGCGCAGCTCGGCGTTGTCCATCGTCTGGAGCAAGTAGCGGCGATGGCCGTCGACCCCCAGGAGCCATGAGGCCAGGGGAATAAGCTGCTGCACCTGGTTGATCTGTCTCTGGGCCTCGGGAAGCAGTTTGACAATGCTGGCAATCTGCTCGCGCTGGTGGGCGTTGAGCATGGGAAGCTGCTTGAGATCAACAGAGTGCATTTGCTCCTCAATGTCGTCGATATAGTAGAGCGCATGCACTAGCGACCCCTGGACGGTGGCAACGTCCTGGGCGGTGAGCAGAGGTTTGGCCTTGCTGCTGGTGGTGAGCGGCGAGCCGTGGATGATGCTGGCGGCGAGCAGTCCAACGCCGCTCATCTCGTCTCCCATGCGCGAGACATCAAGGGCAACCTGCACGAGGTGCCGCGCCATGTCCAGGCTGGAAGCGTACTCGGGGGCAAAGCGCTGAATCGCTTCACGAACATCGTCACGCTCGACAAGCTGCTGGAGCTGAAGAAAATCACTGCCCGCCTGGCGAAATTCTTGTCGGGCACGCTCAAGCTTGTCGGCCTCTAAGGCCGCCAGCGGATTGCTTTTGTCTAGCGTGAGGAGGTCCTTGACATTCATGAGATGCTTGACGCCATCCTCAGCCAGGCCCTTGACGTTGCTGTAAGCGCTGTAAGCGGCCAAAGCCGCGCCAACTGGAGGGAGCAGACCAATGATGAGAGCCCCCAGAATGGCCAGGGTGACATAGGTCCGTAAACGATGACGCTTGCTCCGCACCTGGCTGCGCTCCCGGCGACGCCCGCGAATGCGACGCAGCTGCTGAGTGAGATGGCGGTCCAACTCCCCAGACCGCAGCCGTCTCTTCGCCTGGGCCGGGCCCGTGGCCAGCGGTAGAACCGTGGTCGGAAGAGTGGCCAGATCGACCAGCTCGCGCTCACGGCCCGGGAGGAGGGCAATTTCCGCTTCTTCATGCAGCGGAGCTGGCAGCATACGCTCATCGAGAAGTGTAGTGGGTAGCTCTTCGCTCTCTGGGGAGAGTTTTTCTTCGCTGACTCCTCTTTCGGCTCCCGGCTGCCGAGCTTGCTCCTCCTCTGATGCCGCTTTTTGAGCCGCCTCTGTGACCAGACTCTCCGTCGGTACTTCGGCCAGGCTCCGCTCTCTGGCACCGCTCTGGGGTGAGGCTGGCTCTTCTTCAGATGGTGCTCCTTCCTCAACCTGGTCGCTTTCTAGAGGCACAGTCGCGCTCTCTTCTTCTTCTGGACCTGCCAGGGGAATGGTTGGGCTTTCTTCTTCCTCTCCCTGTTCCTGCCTTTCTGCTCCGCTCTCTTGAGTACCCGCTGGCTCTTCTTCTTCTTCCCTTTCTGAGGTAGCTTGCTCGCCATCGGTTCGCTCAGCAGCGTGAGGATAGTCGTCGCTCTCCGTAGAGGCCGATGGCTCCTCCTCCCGCAAAGAGGGGAGATGCTGCTGGTGGCCGTTGTGTTCGTGAGCATGTGGTTTGTCTTTGTCAGAGGCCGCTACCTCAAGAGGGCCAGGCGGCTGACGAGAGAGTGCTCCCCGAACGGCTGCTAATCTGACTGTCGGCTCTTCGTCTTCCGCCAGCTCGCCCACGCCCGTTGCCCCCCCCTCAGCCGCCTTCTCTTGCACTCGACCCGTGCCGTTGGTGTGCTCTTCCTCGCCACGTCGCTCTTCCGATGTCGCTTCTTGGCCGCTACGCTCCGGCCCCGGCATGGTTGTCAGGGGAAGCTCCACGCTCTCTTCAACTATACTGCCAGGGACAAGCGCGCGGAAGCCCCAGAGACGCCCGTCAGGGTGACGCTTGAGACACTTTTCAAGTAGCCGCTCTAAGGTTTGCCAGGAGAGACGATAGTGCAGTGTGATCTCTTCAATAGATTTATCAGTAGTATAATAGTCGATGACGGCATTTCTGCGTTGCGCGTAACGTTGCTTTTCCCGCTCTCCAAGAGAGGAGAGATCGGCCTCGGCCCAGGTCATGAGATCGTTACGACGGGGCCGTGGTGGAGAAGATGCGGCGCGTACCCCAGGCAAGGTTTTACCTCCATACTTTGTAGATCCACTAGACCTTTGCAGGATCGACGACAGTCTTTATAAAGATCCGAGATAAGATGAGCCTCGAAGGCCGTCCTTTCCTTTGCTTTTGGAAAAGATCAGAGGAAAACACCTATGGTGCATGCTCACCAGAGGCGAGTTGCAGAAGTGATCTTTTGAACTCGCCAGCAACTTTTAGCAATTATGGACTCCTGCAGCAATCGGCAGTTCTCCCCCTCTACTATACAGGACGCTTGAACCCCCTCAGACGTTGCACGTGCCGCTTATTATATCGAACCTTGTACATATAACAAGGAAAAGATAGCATTTTTGGATAGGAAGCCAGCAGCGACAGAGCCGCCGGGCCTTCCCTTGTCTTGGACCCTGGGCGGCTCGCCTGTGTCACTGCTACAAGGGTGGATCACGTGCTGCGTCTTAGCTTGTTCTCTCCTGAGCGAGGCGTGTCTCCACAGAAGCCAGCTGCTCCTTGAGGCGGCGGTTCTCCTCGCGCAGGGTCTCCAGATCCTGGCGCAGCTGAGCGAGCTGCTCATCGGCCTGCCCTGGGCTGCGCAGCACATAGAGCGCCGCTCGCAGGCTGCGCAGGACCCGCGTCTCCAGCTCTCGCGCGGCGGCACGTTCCAGGGCTGGCACGGCGCGGCGTTCGCCGAAGAGCAGGAGGGCGAGCGCCGCCCCCTGGCGCACGGCCTCCCAGGGATCATGCTCGACCGCCTCGCAGAGTCGGGTTACTGCCTGCTGCCAGGCTGCCTCGCGATAGAGATGGCGCTCACGGGCCAGCACCAGCAGACCACGTGTCGCGGCCAGTCGCCATAGCGGTGGCTGGCGGCTGGCATCCAGATAATCTAAGAGCAGAGGGATGGCTCGCTCGTCTCCGCAGCAGGCCAGCCCTTTAAAGATACCTTCCTGCACATAGGCTTGCCACGACGGGCGCGTGCTGGCCTGCTGCAATACATCGAGGACCCCGGCGACGCGCGTTCTGCCGAGGGCTTCCGCCGCCGCTCGCTCAACAAAATAGCTGACGTCGCCTTCGCTGACCAGCGGTCGCAGGGCCTCCGCCGCTCGCTGGGCCAGCGCACGCTGCTGCGGCTCCTGATAGCGACCCAAGGCCCGGGCGACAGTAGCCCGCACACGCGACCACTGCCGCGCCTCTAGTTCGCGCAAGGCTCGCAGCAGCGCGTTCTGGGCCGCCTCTGTCCCTAACTCGCCCAGGGCCTGGGCGGCGGCGCAGCGCACGCCCCAGAAGGGATCAGAGAAAAGCGCCTCCTCCAGAGCACGGCGGCTTGCTTCATCTCCCTGCTTTGCCAGGGCCTCCGCTGCCTCGATGCGTCCCAACACATCGGGATCGTGGGCCAGTTGGTAGCGCAGCATGTGAGCTGGGCGCTCGAATTCAAGCGTTTTCAGCAGCCAGCCGTCGGGATCAAAGCGCACCATCACTGGCTCGCGTTCCAGTGGCACAAAGAAGGTCTGCGTGGTCTCACCGTTTTCACCAACGACCACCTGCAGCTTGACAGTTCGGATCTCGTCGCTGCCATCAGCCACGGCCACGCTGAAAGCCAGGTCAACCGGTGTCACAAAACAGGGGGTGAGGTCATCGATGGTCTGCGTCTGCTTGATCGTCACTTTGGCCAGATGACGCTCGCCATCCCAGGCATAGCTGACGGAGAAGGCGGGATAGCCAGCCTGGTAGAGCCATTGCTGGAAAAACTGCGCCAGGCTGCGCCCGGTGACTTCTTCGAGGGTGCGCTCCAGGTCGGCTGTGATGACCTCGCGCCCGCGGTGGCGCTCCACATAGGCATGCAGCCCGCGTCGGAAGGCCGCCTCGCCAAGCTGGTGACGGAGCATATGCAGCACCCAGGCCCCTTTGAAGTAGAGGTGATGGTCAAACAGCTCGAAGCCATCGCGGTAGTAGCCGCGATAGACAACGGGCCGTCGGTAGTGCTTGTCTTCCTCAAAATAGAGGTGGGCCGCTTCCCGCATCATCAGCTTGAACACATCGCTGCCACGATCATGTTCGACCCAGAGGTGTTCTAAGTAGGTGGCAAAGCCCTCGTTGAGCCAACCTTCGGACCAGTCGCGGCAGGTGAGCAGGTCGCCGAACCACTGGTGGGCCAGCTCATGAGCAACGGTGGTCACGGGGCCGTCTTCGCCGACATCCAGAGCCGCTTTCTGATCGAAGAGCAGCATGAAGCTATGGGTGGTGGCCGTCGTATGCTCCATTGCTCCCCGGTAGACCTCGATCACGCTCTGGGCATATTTGCGATAAGGGTAGGGATAGTTGAGGTAGCGACTGAAGAAGTCGAGCATGGCCGGCGTCTTGCCCATCAGTAGCCGCGCGTCTTCGCGACGGTCGGGCCGCACATAGTAGGTGACGGGCAGCTCGCCGTAGCGATCTTCGACGACGGCGAAATCGCCAACGACGAGCGAGATCAGATAAGCGGGATGGGGAACGTCATGGCGCCAGTGATGGGTTTTGCTGCCATCGCCATTATCTCGCACGCTGAGCAGCTCGCCATTGGAAAGGGTCACAAACTGGGCTGGCACGGTCACAATGATCTCGCTGGTGGCACGGTCGTTTGGCACCCAGTGACAGGGAAACCAGTGGCGATGATACCAGGTCTGACTGAAAGTCCAGGCCTGGACAGGCCGCGTTGGGTCGTCAGGTGTGGGCTTGTTGAAATTCAGACCGATGCGCGGCTGCGCCCAGTAGCGCACGCCAACGGTGAACGACTCGCCGTAGTGATACGCCCGGTCGAGGGTGACGCGGAGGTGCTCCGGCTCAATGCTGTAAGACAGCTCGGTACCATCGTCGAGCATGACACGCTCGATATGGAGATCAACGGCGTCGAAAGCGATGCTGCGCACTTCGTCATAGAGGGCGGTAAAAGAGGTCCAGGCAGTGCCGCTGACCGTCTCTCGCTCAAAGTCAAGGCCGATCTCTAGTTTGACATGAGTGATATCGGCGGGACGGTCGGGAGCATAGTGGACACGGTCGCCAGGTAGCTCGAAGCCTCGCGCCCGGGGAGGCGGCCCCGCCAGTGCCTGCTGAACACTGCACGTTGTCTCCAACACGCGCCACTCTTCACAGTCATCTGTTGCCAAAGCGGCGCTACAACACCTTCTCACAAAGAACCTCCTCCTCTTCGGTTTTTCTCCTCTCTCACTAGAGAATATCTTTTTTCCTGCTTATTCTTGGCCGAGATAGTACTATCCCGTGCCTGCTGGCCAGCGTCAGGGAAGCGACCTGAGTCGTGAAGCCAGGTACGGCAGAGGGAGAAAGGGAGGCCGGGACAACAACCATCCATCCAGCTGCTTCGTTGTAACCTGACAAACCAGCCGGTCGACTGGCGATGGGCGACGAGCGAGGAAGAGCGCTGGCACCCGCTGCTCTGGCTCTGGGCGAGGGCGAGCCAGAGCAGACCTCCCGCCAGAAGGACGTGGTGGGACGAATGGGCCGGTCTGACCTGCCCCTTTCTTTTCAACTGCTTCCCTGGGCACGGCGTAGATATCTGTGTTATTGTACCTGGAGAGAGGTTTTCACTGGTAGTATGCGTCACAAATCTACGAGGATCAACAGGCTGGCCCAGGTGGCGCGTTTCTTGCGCGTCGCCCGGCTGCTGTTGTGGACCATCTGGGTGATTTATCGCGAGCGCCGGCGAGTGGTTCGCGCCCATCAACGCGGTCACTACGAGGTTCAGCCCAACATCGAAGTCTTGATCAAAGTCTTGACGGCTTTCCGCGAGACGGCCATCAAGCTCGGCGTTCTGATGATCAAGCTGGGCCAGTTCCTGAGCGCACGCGCCGACCTGTTGCCGGAGCAGGCCCTGCAGGTACTCGACAGCCTGCAAGACGAGGTGCCGCCGGCCCCTTTTAGCCACGTTGTCTCGGTAATCGAGGCCGACCTTGGCAAGCCCATCGAGCAGGTCTTTAGCCTGCTCGAGCGCAAGGCGACCGCTGCCGCCTCCCTCGGTCAGGTGCACCGCGCCATGCTCGCCAGTAGCGGCGAAACGGTGGCGGTCAAGGTGCAGCGCCCCCATATCGAGGAGCTGGTCAATACCGACCTGAGCACGATTCGCTTTGTCATTTGGGTCATCACGCGCTTCGTCGATACCAGCGAGTTCATCGATCTGATGGCCGTCTACCGCGAGTTTCGGCGCACGGTCTACGAGGAGATCGACTATCTGACCGAGGCCGCCAATGTCCGCCGTTTTCGCGAGCTGTTCCGTGAGCAGCCCCAAATCTACATTCCGCGCGTCTATGAGGAATACAGCTCGAAGCGGGTCCTGGTCTTGGAGTGGATCGACGGCATCAAGATTAACGATTATGCCACCCTGGAGGCCGCTGGCTACAATCGGCTGGAGGTCGCACGGCGCACGGTTGAGGCCTATTTCTTCCAGTTCTTCGAAGCAGGCTTCTTTCACGCTGATCCCCATCCAGGCAATATCTTTGTCAAGCGCGGCTCCCCTCCAGAGGACCCAGTAATCGCCTTTGTCGACTTCGGCATGGTCGGCACTCTTACAAAAAGTACGAAGAAGGCCATGCGCGACCTCTTCCTGGCCTTTGTGGCCCGCGACTCGCATACGTTGGTCCAGGCCCTGGGCCGCCTCGGCTTTCTGGGAGAAAATGCCAATCTGTCAGCTATTGAGCAGGGCCTGGAGCTGATGCTCAACCAGTACTACGGTTTGACCCTGGGAGAGGCGCGCGAGCTGGATCTGTCGGAGGTCGCTCAGGACATCGAGCAGCTGCTGTACGGGCAACCGTTCCAGATTCCTGCCCAGTTCGCCTTTACGGGGCGGGCGATCAGTGTCCTGGCAGGCGTAGCAACTGGCCTGGCACCGGCGTTTAACCTGATCGATGTGGCCACGCCCTACGCGCGCAAGTTTCTCGGCCTCAGCACCGATCGACTGGGGGAGAATCTGCAGGAGCTGCTGCGCCAGATACTGGAGAATGGCCGCGCCATGCTGACCTTACCTCGCGCCCTGGAGCGCATCATTACCCGCTTCGAGAGCGGCCAGATCGAGATTCGGCTGGCCGAGTCCTCGACGAACGGACGGGGCCGACGCGCCCGGAACGGACGCAGCGCCAATGGCGGCGAGGGACGTGGCGGTATGTTCTCGCTGACCTTGGTGGGCCTGGCCGCGCTAGCCGCCGGTGTCTATCTGCTCACGAGCGTCCACCTCTTCACTGCCGGCTGGTTCTGCCTCGGTCTGGCAGCTGTGGCCATCCTGGGCCTGCTGCTGCGCCGCTAACGCAACTTCGCAGGAAGCGCTTCCATAACACGCTCGCCGCCAGATCTATGGCAGGGCAGAGCAGGCCCAATCAGCGAGGCCGGCGCTGGATGTTTCCAACACTTAGCTCAGGAGCTGCCAGCGCTCGTCGCCTCGACGGCTCACGCGCCCCTCCTGCTCAAGCTTGAGCAGATGAGCTGTTAGCGACTGGGCGGCCAGGGCGTGCAGAGCCGGCGAGACGTCGGCATAGACATGCGGCACCAGCTCGCCAACGGTCGCCCCCTGCGGGAACTGGCCGAGGGCCGTGATCACCTGCTGCTCGCGCAAGAGGCGATGATCGATATACTCGGCCAGCTTGCTGCCCGGATCAAGGATGACCGGACCGTGGGCGGGGACAATGCAACGCAGCTCCAGGCACTGCAGACGCCGCAGCGAGGCCAGATAAGCCCCCATATCGCCTTCCGGTGGGGCAATCACTACCGTACCGACCCCGGCCAGCAAGTCGCCGGCAAAGAGGACTCCAGCCCGCTCTAAGAGGAAGCAGAGATGGTCAAAGCGATGCCCCGGCGTGTGGATGGCTCGCAGGGTATCGTCGCCAGCAGCCAGGCGCGCACCATCCTCTAACTCCTCATCGGCTAGTGCCACCCCCTGGCGGCTAAAGGCCAGTACCGGTACACCCAGGCGGGCCCGCAGGGCCGGCACACCGCCACAGTGGTCAGGATGGCCGTGGGTAATCAAAATGCGCCGGATGCCACCACGGGCCTCCCCCGCGGCCATAATCTGCTCCAGATAGGCCGGGTCATCGACCGCCGGATCAATTACGAGCGCTCCCGTGGTCGCGTCACCGAGCACGATCGTATTGGTTCCTGGCCCCGTCATTACCGAGGGATTGGGGGCCAGTATCAGCGTATACAGCTGCTCCTCCGCTTGTGACTTCTGCTCCTGTGCCATAGCGCTCCTCTCTCTCTGCTCCAGCCAATTAGAAGACCTCACGGCTGGCTGGCAGCTCAGCCCTGGGTCATGTGTGGCGGGACCTCCCAGCCCCGTTCATCGCCAGGGAGATAAATGCGATAGCCTTCACCCTCTTGCACCAGGCGGGGCTGCTTGAGGGGCACGTAATGCGAGACAGCGAAGGCCAGGGCCTCCTCGGCGCTGGCAAAGGCCGCTAACTCCTCAAGCTGGCGCAAGGTGGCAAAGACCAGGGGAAAGCTGCCCTCCTGGTAGCGGGCCAGAGCTTCGGCGGGCCTGATCCAGAGGCCATCGCTGGTCTCCAGGTGATCATACACGGCCTGCTGCTCGCTAGGAGCCAGAGCGAGAAAGAAGTGGGTGTCGAAGCGGCGCGGCATGCCTTCCGGCGTCAGCCAGTGAGCAAAGTAGTGAAGCTGATCGGTGGCTAACTGCAATCCCTCGCTCCGCGCCAGCTCAACCAGCGAGCCTCGGCGCTCATGAAAGGCACGGCGATAGTCGGCGAAGCGCGCCTTCCCGGCCTCATCCTCTGTCAGGGCCAGCAGCGAGCCATTGCGATAAGCCAGCAAGACACCCGCTTCCTCAAATAGCTCGCGAATGGCCGCCGCCCGTGCTCCCGTCCCCAGAGCGGTCCGTCCCTCGGGATCAGCCACTGTCTCACGGGCGGGAACAGGGGCGCAGAGTTGGGCGCTCTCCTCGGCGGCCCGGTCATCAGCCTTGATGGAGCCGCCAGGAAAGACATAAACATCGGGCATAAACTCGCTTTGGACAACACGCCGGACCATAAAGACCTCCATTCCGGTTCCAGCGTGTCCATTCCTCAGCAGCATCACCGCTGAGGCCGGGCGGGGCACAACTGCCATAGGTTCTCTCCATCTCCCTTGAGGAAAGTTTCTTTCTATTGACCTGGACGTGATACTGTTATAGTACCATATGCGCAGCACCACCGCAGGCACTGCTCGCCCCCTTTACGGAGGCCACGGCCTGTGGTACGCTGAACACGTTCATACTCTTTGTGACAGCGATACACAAGATACACCCGGCAGAGTAGGATCTATCAGCTCTCGACTGAAGGTAAAGCAGGGCCGAACAAGTAGTTATGGATGCAGAAGCACCAGTGACTGAGCAGTTGCAGAGTCGGCACGGTCGTTTCCGCCTGGGCCTGATCGGCGACCCCGTGGCGCATTCGCTCTCGCCGCGCCTGCAGCAGGCGGCGCTCGATGCCCTGGGCATCGATGCAGTCTACGAGCTGTGGCAAACACCTGCCGATGAGCTGGCCTCGCGCGTCGCACGCTTGCTCGATCCGCTCTATCTAGGGGCCAATGTGACAATTCCGCACAAGCAGGCGGTTCTCCCCCTGCTCGATATCGTTGATCCGCTGGCGGCGCGCATTGGGGCGGTCAATACGATTGTGCCGCGCGATGGGTACTTGCACGGCTACAATACCGATGCTCCTGGCCTGTTACAGGCTTTACAGGAGCTGGGTGTTGGCAAGCCGAGCGAGAGCACAACCATCTCGCTGACGGGCTACACAGCCATCATCTTAGGGGCGGGTGGAGCGGCCCGCGCAGCAGCCTTCGCCCTGGCCAGCACGGGCGTCGAACGACTGATCATCGTCAATCGCCACCTGGAGCGTGCCCAACACCTGGCGGCAGAGGTCGGCGACTTCCTGGCAGCCCGGCGCCAGGAGCTGAGCGTTCCCCAGGTCTTCAGCCTCAGCGATCCCGAGTTCTTGATCCCACACCCGCTCTCGCTCATTATCAACGCCACTCCAGTCGGTATGCATGAGGACCTCAGCCCGCTCCCCGGCGAAGTGTTGGCGCGTTTCGGCAACGAGACCTTTGTCTTCGACATGATCTACAACCCGACGGAAACGAAGCTGCTCTGTCAGGCACGCACTCTGGGTATGCGGGCCTCCAATGGTCTGCCGATGCTGCTCCACCAAGGAGCCCTGGCTTTCACGCTCTGGACTGGCCAGCCTGCGCCACTGGAGGTCATGCGCGCCGCCCTCGCCGCCGAGTAGAGGCCAGGCTTCACCTCCTCAGTCTGGTTATCTTCCTTCTACCTCTTCTCCCTGGCTAGCCGGTCTCTGCTCCCTGGACGGCAGCAACCAGCAGAAGCCTGCTCTACTCTTTCTCCAGGCAGTTAGCAGGAATGGGCTGTCGAGCAACTTGCCTTTTCGCTTCGCGGGACATACTATTATGCAAGAGGGCTCCACCAGCCAGCATAAGGGAGGAACCAGCATTGAAACTGGCAAGCTTTTCAACACCTGATAACCCGCGTGTGCGCGTGGGTCTGGTGCTCAACGACGAGATCGTCGATGCCGCCCTGGGAGCGCGCGCCCTTGGCTTCAATGTTCCCGATCACATGCAGGCCCTCATCGAGCAGTATGGGCAGGCGGAGCGGGGTCTGCGCGCTCTGCTAGAGCAGGCGCAGCAAGCCAACGGGCGTTTGAGCGCGATTCCCGCCCTGCAGGGAAGTGGCCTCGTGCAGCCACTCTCAGCCGTCCAGCTCGCGGCCCCGATCCCTCGTCCACGCAAAAACATCATCTGCCTGGGCCTGAACTACGCCGAGCACGCTCGCGAATCCGCCGCAGCCCGCGGACGCGAGGCTCAGCTCCCGCAGTATCCCGTTATTTTCACCAAGGCCCCCACCACGGTCAACGGGCCTTACGGCGACGTCGTTATCGACCCCGCCGTCTCGACGCAGATCGACTGGGAGGTTGAGCTGGCCGTCATCCTCGGGAAGGGTGGCAAGCATATCCGCGAAGACGAGGCCCTAGGCTATGTCTTCGGCTACACTGTGCTCAATGATATCTCGGCTCGCGACTTGCAGGCCCAGCACCAGCAGTACTTTCGCGGCAAAAGCATCGACGGCTACTGTCCGATGGGTCCCTGGATCGTCACCGCCGACGAGATCCCCGATCCCCACCGCCTGACCCTGCGTCTGCGCGTCAACGGCGTCACCAAGCAAGAGGCCAGCACTGACCAGATGATCTTCTCTATCCCTCGCCTCATCGCCGTGCTCTCCAACGGTATGACCCTGGAGCCAGGCGACATCATCGCCACGGGTACGCCGAGCGGGGTTGGTTTTGCGCGAACGCCGCCTGAGTTTCTGCGCCCCGGCGACATCATGGAGACTGAGATCGCCGAGATCGGGGTCATGAGGAACCGCATTGTCGGTGTCGACGAGGTGCACTGACGCGCATTGCGCGGGCCTTTGTCTACCCACGCGGCCAGCCAGGCCCTAACTAAAAAAACACGACGAGGCGACGGATCGCGAGAATCCATCGCCTCGTCCGGCCAGGGAGAGGGTTGTCTCTTCTGCGATGCCCGCCCCAACCTGGCCGCTTCAGCTACCAGCCCTGCCGCTCTCACCGCCGTGCCCGGCGCCCGTATCCGTAAGTCGCTCTTCCTCCTCTTCTTCCTCTTCTATCCTCGATCTCATCTCCCTCTACGCTTCAGCATGCGAGGGAGGAGGAAGGCCAGACCCAACAAGCGAGCAGTGCTCTGACAGAGGAAGGGTTAGACTGAGACCTCTTCTTTGATCCAGGGCGGCAGCGTTCCCCAGAGATTGAGAGCGCGGGGACGAGCATGCCAGAGCCGTGGCGGCGTTGTCACATCTTGATCGTAGTACTGCTCCAGCTCAGCGGACAGCTCAATGTGACAGCCTTCCGGATCGGCGAAGCGCAGGAAGAGATCATGGCCAGCGCCGTGACGCCCAGGGCCCCAGAGGACGGGCGCCTCCTGGCGGCTGAGGTAATCGGCCCAGGCCAGCAGATCGAGGCCGCTGTCGATACGGAAGCCGATATGATCAACATCGGGGCGCCCCTGGATCAGTACCAGGGTATGGTGATCGGTATTGCAGCGCAGCCAGGCCCACTCGCGCAACAACCAGTCTGAGATATCGAAGCCCAGGGCCTCGGTATAAAACTCGACCATTGTCTCCAGATGTGGCGTCTGGAGGGCCAGATGCTGGAGAGCAAGGGGACGCAGGCGCGCCTGCCGTCTCCCGCTAGCGGCGGCGTACTGGGTGAAAGCCTCATCGGAGGCCACCGAGATCTCAATACGGTTGCCATCGGGATCGCGGAACCAGAGCGTATCGCCGCGCTCGCTCTCGCCGTCGCGCGGCTCGAAAGCCAGCTCTACACCGAGCATATTCAGGCGAGCGGCCAGAGCCGCCAGCTCTGCCTCCGTATCCACCTCGAAGGTCATATGATGCAGTCGGCTTTGAGGCAGCATAAAGCGACTATCTGCCTTGCCGGGGCGAGAATCACGAGTATCGGCAAAGAGGGCCAGGCAGTGATGTTCATCGCCCAAAGCGAGGAACGCGCTGGCCGCCTCCACCTCCATCTCCTGCCCCACGGTCCGAACCTCACTTGAGCGCAGATCGAGGCCCACCACCTGGCGATAGAAGCGGGCCTGGGTTGCCACATCGCTGGACCAGAGGCCC
>NZ_BDGT01000068.1 GCF_001748285.1 Thermogemmatispora onikobensis
TTTCGAACAGAAAGGAGACGCCGATGGAACCTCACGATGACTCATCTCGCCCGAATCCCGTTCGCCCACCTTCCGCCAAGACCACCTACATCCTCGATGCCGAGAACGTTGGGGAGCTGGCCCGCCTCATGCAGCAGGATCGTCTGCTCACCGAGGCGATGGGGGGCCTGTTGCCCGAGGAGGGGGTCAGCCTCCCTGAGACGGGCCGCGTCCTCGATCTGGCCTGTGGCCCCGGCGGGTGGGCCTTAGAGCTGGCCTTTCGCTTCCCCAAGGCGGAGATCATCGGCATCGACCTCAGCCCGGCGGTCGTCGAGTATGCCACCGCTCAGGCCCGCTCGCGGGGCCTGCAGAACGTCCACTTCCAGGTGATGGATGTCATGGAGCCGCTGGCCTTCGAGGACGGCTCCTTCGACCTGATCAACGGGCGGCTGCTGTGGGGCTTCATGCTGCCGGCGGCCTGGCCGCGGCTGCTCGCCGAGTGTCGCCGCCTGCTCCGGCCCGGGGGCATCCTGCGCCTGACCGAGATGGAGGAGCCGCTCTCCACCAGTCCGGCCTTTGAGCGTCTCATGGCCCTGGGCTGCCAGGCCCTCACGCAGGCGGGCCAGAGCCTGTCTCCCGACGGGCGGCATCTGGGCATCACCCCGGTGCTGCCGCGGCTGATGCGGCAGGCCGGCTTTCAGGACGTGCGCCTGCGGCCCACCCTCATCGAGTGGTCGATGGGGACCCCCAGACACTACCCGGTCTTCAAGGACTTTCTCATCGGGCTGGAGCTGGTCCTGCCCTTCCTGGAACGCCTGGGGCTGGCTCCTCGGGCGGAGCTGGAGCGCCTGTATCAGCAGGCGGTGGCCGAGATGCAGGCGGAGGACTTCTGTGCCCTGTGGTTCCTGCTGACCGTCTGGGGCCAGAAGCCGGGGCCGGTCCCCGAAGAGCCAGCAGTCAGAAGGGAGGCCCAGGCCGGAGCGGGAGCCAGCCCCAGGCCGGCGCCGCAAAGGGAGGAGGAGAGGACCCATGTCCGCTGAGGGCTGTGTCAACCGGCAGCAGGAGCTGCGCCAGCTCGAGGACGCCCTGCAGCTCCTGCGACAGGACCCGCGACAGGACCCGGCAGCGCAGCGGCTGCCGGTCATTACCCTCTGTGGCCTGGTCGGCATCGGCAAGACCACCCTGCTGCGGCAGGTCGAGCAGCGGGCCCAGGCACTGGGACTGCCGGTCCTCTGGCGGAACCTGCCGACCCCGGAGCCAGCAGGGGCCGGGGCCGGGGCGGCCATCCTGGCGCAGCTGCAGCCAGCGCTGGAGACCTGCCTGCACGAGCAGGGGCGGGCCGTGCTGCTGCTGGATGACGTCGATCCGGCGAACCCCTCGCAGCTGCAGCAGCTCTCTGCGCTGCTGCAGACGCCGGGAGGCCAGGCGCCCCTGCTCGTGATCGTGACGGCGGGCCGTCCCCTCTCCTGGAGCTGGGAGCGGGTGCTCCTTCCCCAGCCTCTCCAGGTCCTGGAGCTGGGTCCCCTCGACCCGGCCAGCAGCGCCCTCCTGCTCGAGCGCCACGCGCCGGCGCTCTCCCCCGAAGCGCGGGCCCTCGCCCTGACCTGGGCTGACGGCTATCCGCTGGCCCTGGTCGTGCTCGCCGACGCCCTGCGCGACGGGACGCTGGACCCGCGTCAGCCAGCAGCTCGGGCCCGGCTGCTGGAGCAGCTCACCGGGCGTGTCCTCCGACAGGGCGTCTTGGGCGCGCTGCCGCCGGAGGAGCGGCCTGTGGCCGAGACGCTGCTGCGCCTGCTCGCCGTGCCGCGCCGCTTCACCGCCATGCTGCTGCAGGACCTCATCGAGCAGTTCGCTCCTGCCTTGACCCAAGAGCACCCCTTTGCCTATTTCTTCCTGCCGCAGCGCCTCAGTGCCCGGACGTCGACCCTGCGCTGGCAGTTCGGGCACGCCGGCTACGTCGTGGTCGAGCCAGTGCGCCACCTGCTGCAGGTCCTCTGGCGCGAGCAGGACCCGGACCGCTGGCAGGACATCCAGCGCTGGCTCGCTGCCTTTTGGTCCCAGCGCGCCCGACAGGGGCGTGAGAGCGAGCGGGTGGGGGCCCTGCTGGAGTGGAGTCTCCAGCGGCTGCAGCTTGCGGCTCCTGCTGCCCGCGCCCAGGAAAGCCAGGCGCTGCTGGCCGAGCTGGCGGCCTGGCCCTGGCGCGACCCGGGGGAGCGGCAGCAGGCGCTGGCGCTCCTCGGGCAGGATCAGGAGCTGCTGACCACGCTGGGCGAGCAGGCCGCAGCCTGGCAGGCAGCGCTGCGGGCGTTGGCGTTGCAGCCTCCCCCATCCTGAGAGCGGCGCCCACCAGCACGACCCACCAGCATACAAGAAGGGAGGAATCCTGGATGGAACAGCAACAGGATCTGCCGTGGGGGCGGTGGTCGTGGCAGGCCCCCACGCCATTTCCCCGGCCCGGCACGCCCGAGCGCGTGCTGGCGTTCCTGCTGGAGGAGCTGAGCTGGGGCTGGCAGGCTCACCCCGCTTCCCCCAGAGCAGCCCGTCCCAGCCCCTGGATCGTCTGGCTCCATGACCAGGACCAGGAGGCGGAGGCGCCCGCCGCCACCGTCGCCGCCTCGGCAGCGGTCTCCCCTCCCACGGGGGGATGCGGCAAGAGTACCCTCCTCCGACAGGTGCTGGCCCTGCTCCGCCAGCAGCACCCCCGGCTGCCCATCGTGCGGCTGGATGGCCTGGACGCCGCGGCTCAGGAGCGCTTCCACTGGGCGCGGCAGGTGGTGGCCCAGCTGGAAGCGGCCTATCCCTGGTGGGCAGACCGCTTCCACACGGTCTGGGCGCAGCTGCAGGCGGAGGGGCGCCTGCCGCCGGTGGCAGCCGGCCGGCGACAGGTACTGGATCTGGACACCCGGACGCGACTGTGGGCGGCCCTGGCCCAGGATGTTGAGGCCCTGCGGCCTCGCCTGCCCGCAGAGGGCCCCACCCTGCTCGTGGTCGTGGATCACCTGGAACAGCTGCAGCCCAGTCCACAGGCCCTCGTGCTCGCGCCCGGGGAGCGCTTCCCGGAGCGCTTCGGGCTGCCCCGTGTCATCGCCCTGCTGGTCAGCCGCCAGCCCCCCGACTGGCAGCAGCCGCTCTGGAGGGGGCGGCAGTCCGAGATCATGACGGTCGTCTTGCCCCCCTGGTCTGCCGCGGAGATCCGTCAGTGGCTCGCTCAGGAGGGCGGGTCCCAGATCAGCGCAGCCGGGGCCACCGCGGCGCGACTCCGCGCGGCCAGTGAGCGCCTGCGCGAGCTGACCGGGGGGCATCCAGCTCTGGTACAGCTGGCCTGCGAGCAGCTCCTCCAGGGGGGCCTCTCCCTGGAGGAGCTGCAGCGCCTGGAGCCGGCGGCCTTTGCCAGCCGGCTGCTCGCCCAGGTGGCCGCGCTGGAGGAACCCCGCTCCTGGTGGCTGCTGGTCCTGGCCCACCTGCAGCCGACTGCAGTGCCCGTGCCTGCCTGGAGGCTGCTCAGTGTCCTCCAGCAGCTCCCGCCCTTCCCAGGGCAGGACCCACCCGGGACAGGGCAGCTGCTGGAGGCCCTGGCCAGCGTCCCAGGGGTGCGCCTGAGCCAGCACGGCGACGACGCCGCCGGACCCGACGCCGACGGCGAGCCGACCTGGATCGCGCTGCAGCCCGAGCTGCACCAGCTGCTCCGACAGGCGTGGGAGCAGCTGGACCCCGACGGGCGCTTCCGCCGTGCGCTCAGTCGGGCTGTGCTCAGTGTGCTCAGCGCCGCTGAACAGCAGGCCGAGCAGGCGCTCTCGGAAGCGGCCTGGCAGGCCAGCCGCCTGGAGCGGCTGCATCAGCAGCTCACGCTGGACCTGGAGGAGGGCCTGCGGCACTTTCAGCGGCTCTTTGGACCCGCCACGGTCGGCTGGCGCAGGAGCTTTGCCCGCACGCTGCTGGAGACGGTGCGCGACTATGAGCCGGTCTTGACGCCTGCCCAGCGCTGGCAGCTCCGGCTCTGGGAGGCCCAGCTGCTGCGCCTGGAGGAACAGCCAGCACTGGCGCAGCAGCTCCTGGAACGCTTGCAGCAGGAGGCGGACCCCTCCTGGCTGGCCAGCCAGGAGGAGGCCCTCTCCTATGAGTTCGCGCGCTGTGCCCTGCAGCAAAACCAGTTCCTGCAGACTATCAGGTATTACGAGCAGTGTCTGGAGCTGGCCCGGCGCCGCGGCGATGAGGAAGAAGCCAGCACGCTCCAGGGGCAGCTGGGCTATGTGTATCGCCGGCTGGGGCAGTGGGACGAGGCGCTGCGCTGCTATCGCGCCTCCCTGGTCTATCATCAGCAGCGGGGGAGTCGAGCCTGGGCTGCGAATATGCTCAATAGCATCGGCCAGGTCTATCGGCTCCAAGGGCGCCTTGAGGAGGCCCTCCGCTCTTGCCTGCTGGGCCTGCGGGTGCGAGAGGAGCTGTGGAGCCAGGGCAAGCTGGACGAACGGGCGGTGGGCCTCTCCCACAGCACGCTGGCGCTGATCTATCTGGAGAGTGAGGACCTGCTGCAGGCCGAGCGGCACTTTCGCCACGCCTTCGAGTGCTATGCCCTGGTCGGCGATCGCACAGGGCTGGCAGCCACCTCTAACCGCCTGGGGCAGGTGGCCCTGCGCAAAGGGCAGCTGGAGGAGGCCAATACCTGGTTCAAGCAGGCCGAGGCGCTGGTGACCGGCTTCGATGAGGAGGTCTTCATCACCAGCCAGTACTACCAGGGGCGGGTCGCGGCGGAGCGGGGGCGCTGGCAGGAGGCGGCGAGGCACTGGCAGTGTGCCTGTGAGCATGCGCGTCACGTGCACGATCGCTATCAGCTGGTGGCCAGCCTCTGCGACCTGGTGGAAGCGCTTTCCCACCTGGGACGACACGAGGAGGCGCAGGCCGCCTGGCAAGAGGCGCGCACGATCGCTGAGGAGGAGGGCTATGATCTGCTGCTGGGACGGGGCGAGGAAGTGCTGGGCGACCTGGCCTTGGCGGAGAAGCGTGTCGAGGAGGCCTTCCAGCAGTATGTGGACAGTTGTGCCTGGATGACTCACCATCATTTTCTGGAATATCACAAGGCGCAACGGCGCCTGGTAGAGCGGCTGCTCTCTCTCCCCCTGGAAAAGGTCCCTCCGACAGCACATCTGGTGAGTGAAAGCTGGCGTCAGCGCGGCCTGGCGGAGCAGTATCCGGAGCTGTCTCAGGCCTGTGAGGAGATTCTGAAGCTCCTGCCGGAGCTCCTGCCGGCCCCGCCCCGCTGGCAGGGGCACGGACAGGAAGGGGGTCCCTGAGACAGCGGGGCAGCGCGTCGCTGGGTCCGTCCCGCCCCGAGCGAGAGCCAGTCTCAGCCTCTCCCTGGCGGAGGACTCCGGGCAGGCCACGCTGCTGCCCTCCATCCAGCCTGCGCTTCCTGCAAGGAGGGTGGCTCAGTGCTGTTGCTGTCCAGGCGCGTCGCTGCGAGCATCGCGGCACCCGGCTGCCCACGCAGCGATGCTCGAAGGGCTTTCCAGGCCGTCGGAAGGCCAGAGTGGCTGACCTCATGACTGCATGGAAGCGGTCACTACTCCAACTACCTCAGAGTGTCACAGAAGCCGAGACAGAGGGATGTTTTCCCATCGGACACCACAGTCATGTGCTATCATGAGAGGTGAGAAGAAAACCAGTCCTGTTCAGCGAAAGGAGGAAGACGATGCACAAAGGCATGCGCATTGGGGAACTGGCGGCACGCTTCGGCCTCAATCCCAAAACGATCCGCTATTATGAAGAGGTCGGCTTGTTGCCGAGAGCAGACCGCAGTGAGTAATGAACTGCGAAGGGTGTGAGAACGTTGTCCAACGCTCCCTCACCCGATTACGAGATCCTTTCCCTAGAACAGGCGAAAGTGCTGGTAGAGTGCTTGGAGATCCACTACACGACGAAACATGCCAGTTGGCTTAATATTGCGGAGATTGAACTCTCGGTGTTAGCGCGGCAAGGACTGGCACACAACATCGCGACCATTGAGGAACTTTGTCGGCAGGTGCAGAGCTGGCAGGAGCACCGCAACCAGCGCGTTGGGACCGTGAACTGGCAATTCTGCACGGCAGATGCCCGCATCAAACTGAAGCGGCTGTATCCAGTGCAATCACCAGAGGCTCAGAAGGCCGGGCCCGTTGTGTGACACAGTGAGGTAGTTGGAGCGGTCACTCCTGATCGCCTGGGTGGGAGCATCGAGACGGCTTGACGGAGACGGCTCCAGATGCTATCGTAGAGGGGTACTGTCAGAATCAGCGACGCTGCCCGTCTGGGATTGCAAATGGGATTGCAAAAAAATGGGATTGGAAATCAGGGCTTGGTCGGAACGCCGCTCAAGCCCGATGAGGGATTGGAACGAGGAGGAACGGATGCCGGCGGACCCCTTGGGAGTGTATCGGAGCACCATTGCCCAGCTTGCTCAGACCGGAGTGGCGACGGAGCACACCTATCGCGCTGCACTGGCTCGCTTGCTCGAAGCGCTCGCCCCAGAGACCAGGGTGATCAACGAACCCCGTCGCATCGCCTGTGGGGCCCCTGATCTGGCTGTGACGACCACGCTGGGCGCCACTTCTCTGACCATTGGCTATGTGGAGACGAAAGACCTGGGGCTCGATCTGGAAGGCATCGAGCGCGATGCGACCCAGTCCCGGCCCCGGACCGAGAATGGACGTCAGCTCCAGCGCTACCTGCGGTCCCTGGAGAACCTGGTGCTGACGAACTATCTTGACTTTCGCTGGTATGTGGGAGGGTCCCTCCGCCTGCAGGCCCGGCTGGTGCCAGTGGACCAGCCGCGTCGCCTGGCTGTCCTTCCCCAGAGCCAGCAGGAGGTCCGCTCCCTGCTGGAGCGCTTTCTTTCCCATCGGGCTGCCCCGATCACGAACCCTGCCGAGCTGGCCCAGCGCATGGCGCGGCTGGCCCATCTGATCCGCGACGTGGTCGTGGAGGCCTTCCGGGGCAAGCAGGCCTCTCCATTGCTCCGGGACTTGTATCGTTCCTTCCGTGAGGTCCTGCTGCCTGATTTGACGGAGCCAGCCTTTGCGGACATGTTTGCCCAGACGCTGACCTATGGGCTCTTCGCCGCGCGGGCTCAGCACCAGGGGCCACAGCCCTTCCGCCGCACTGATGCGGCCCGAGAGATTCCACGCACGAATCCCTTTCTGCGCAAGCTTTTCAGCACGATTGCAGGCGTCGAATTGGATGACGAACCTTTCGTCGGCTTCGTGGATGAGCTGGCGGAGCTGCTGGCGCTCACCGATTTGGAGCAGGTGCTGGCCGACTTTGGCCGGCGCAGCCGGCGCGAAGATCCGATGGTGCACTTCTACGAAACGTTTTTGGCAGCGTACGATCCCCAGTTGCGAGAAGTGCGCGGCGTCTACTATACCCCCGATCCAGTGGTCTCCTACATCGTGCGCTCCGTCGATCGGCTGTTGCGCGAGCAGTTTGGGTGCGCGGAAGGATTAGCGGACGCCAGCCAGGTCCAGGTGACCCTGCACGATGAACAGGGCGAGCCGCGCAGCGAGACCGTACCACGGGTCTTGATCCTGGACCCGGCCTGTGGGACAGGCACCTTTCTCTATCACACCATCGCACTCATTCGAGAGCAGTATCGGCACGCGGGCAACGCGGGGCTGTGGTCCAGCTATGTGCGAGAGGCCCTGCTCCCGCGCCTGTTCGGGTTCGAACTGTTGATGGCGCCGTATGCCATGGCCCATCTGAAGCTGGGCATGCAACTCTCGGGGTTGGATCTGCCGCCGGAGGAACGGGCCACCTGGGCTTACGACTTCCGCTCGGAGGATCGTCTGCGCATCTACCTGACCAACACGCTGGAGGAGGCCCTCAAGCGGGCTGAGCTGACCTTCGGCCATTATATTTCGGAGGAAGCGAATCAGGCCGCGACGGTCAAGCGAGGCTACCCGGTCATGGTTGTCCTGGGCAATCCTCCCTATTCGGGCCACTCGGCGAACCAGGGGGCCTGGATCAGAGACCTGCTACATGGCAAGGAGCATGGCAGCGAGCATCGGAGTGCGAATTATTTCGAGGTGGATGGGCAGCCATTGCGGGAACGCAATCCGAAGTGGCTCAACGATGATTATGTGAAGTTTATCCGCTTCGGCCAGTGGCGCATCGAGCAGACTGGCTATGGGATTCTGGCATTCATCACGAACCACGGCTATCTGGATAATCCCACCTTCCGTGGCATGCGCCAGAGCCTGTTGAAGAGCTTTGACGAGATCTACCTGCTGAATCTGCACGGCAACAGCAAGAAGCGGGAGCGTGCTCCTGACGGCTCGCGCGATGAGAATGTCTTCGATATTCAGCAAGGGGTGGCCATCGGCATCTTTGTGAAGCGGCAGCGACCAGCAATTGGGGAACAGAAGCCGCCGGCGCGCGTCTTCTACGCAGATCTGTGGGGGCCGCGCGAGCTGTACGAGCAGCAGGGAGAGGAGCGCCGGCTGGTGGGAGGGAAGTACGCCTGGCTGGCGGAGCACGATGTGAAGACGACACAGTGGGAGGAGCTGTACCCTTGTTCGCCTTTCTATTTCTTTATCCCCCAAAAGAGCACACTGAGAGCAGAGTATGAACAGTGGCCACGGCTGCCTGAAATCATGCCAGTCAATGTCCTGGGGTTTCAGACCCATCGCGATCACTTTGCCATTGATTTTGACCGGGAACGGCTGCTGCAGCGGCTCGAAGAGCTTCGCCAGGGAGCCCTTTCTGACGAGGACTATGCAGCAAAATATGGCCTGAACCAGCGGTCTGAGTGGAATGTCAGCCTGGCTCGACAACGTCTGCGTCGCGAGCAGGATTGGCAGCGGTGGTTGCTTCCTTGCTTGTATCGACCGTTTGATCAGAGGTATTGCTATCTGGGAGAGGCTGTTACTGATCGTCCACGTAAAGAACTCTTGCAGCATATCGCAGGAAGAGAAAACCTGTGTCTAAATGTCACACGCCAGACCCGTGCCCCAAGCTGGCAGCATGTATTCATTACCAATCTCCCGACGCCTGCCCTTTTCATAGAGATCAAGGATGGCTCTACAGTCTTCCCTCTTTATCTATACCAACTGCCAGAAGGAAAGCGGTCGCTCTTTCACTTGGAAGAGACTGCAGTTCAGCGGTGTGAGGGGCCTCACGCGAATATAGCTCCCACCTATATTCAGCAAATGGAAAAGGCGCTCACAATGCAATCACGATCGCAAGGGAAAGGAGACCTCAGCCAGAGCTTTGGCCCAGAAGATCTTCTCCACTACCTGTACGCGATCCTCCACGCACCCAGCTATCGTGAGCGCTACGCTGAATTCCTCAAGAGCGATTTCCCGCGTGTGCCCCTCACCAGCAACCGCGAGCTCTTTGCCGCCCTCTGCCAGCTCGGAGAACGGCTGGTCGCCCTGCACCTGCTGCGCACCAGTGACCCGGCGCGTCGCCCCAGCTATCCCGTGGCCGGCTCCAACCGGGTCGAGCGGGTGGAGTTCGTTGCTGACCTCTCCTCGGGGCAGGGGCGGGTCTTCATCAACGCCACCCAATATTTCGCTGGGGTCCCAGAGGAGGTCTGGACCTTCGAAGTTGGCGGCTATCAGGTCTGCGCGAAGTGGCTCAAAGACCGCAAAGGGCGGGTGCTCACTTTCCAGGACATCGTGCAGTATCAGCAGATCGTGGCAGCGCTGGCGGAAACCATCCCGTTGATGGAGCAGATTGACGACGTCATCGACGAACACGGGGGCTGGCCACTCCACTAGCGGCTGGCCACGCAGGAAAACGACGCGCGGAGGAACCAACGCCCTCCCCAACAGGGCCGCAAGACGCTCCTCTGGTCGTTTCCCCAAGCGGAACAGACGCACTTCAGACGCCAGGCCGGCTCAGGCGTGATGCCTGAGGTTGGCGGCTATGGTCAGCTTTCCTGCTGCCGATACACTGGCCTAGGCTGCAAGACAACCGGCTCGTCACTGCAGCTCGTATCTGCATTGATCCTGTGCGGCTGTGTTGTGGGTCCACGGCAGAAACAGGCCAGAGACCTCCTGCGTTGCTGCTGTGGACCCACTGTCACCAGATCCCCTCCGTGCCAGAGCAATTTGCCTCAGAGGAGAGAGCGCTTGGCCCACGTCCTGGGACACGACTCCCTGGGACTCCCTGGCCCCTCACCAGCCAGCCAATCAGCCCCCCTCACGCCTGAAGTCACGGTGACTCAGAGATTCCCCCACGCAAGGGCACCCGAGGCCTGACTGAGCCTTCGTGTCACGATGCAGGCTGCTGCACACAGGAAGGGAGAAGGGAAGAGGAGCTGCTCATGCTTGCTCATTCGTTCGGGGCAGCAGGCGGAACAGGCCCCACTCAAGCGCGGCCCGTGCCGCTACCACCTGTTCGTGGATCAGCCGGCCCGAGAGCAGAGAGAGAAACTCATACGTTCTCTCCGAGAATCGCCGCCGACTATTGGCGGGGCGTTGCTCCCGCGGCTGAAAGAGCGCTTCCAGGAGAAGGAAATCCTCTTCACGCAGGGGCCAGTGAATAAGCGCTGCCAAACGCTGACACCTCTCGCGATCAAGCTCTAACTCCAATGGAGGAGTGAAACGCTCCAAGAAGTGTAAGACATCCTTATCGCATTCGACAGGCATGAGGAAATAACCCTTTCTGGTGTGAATAGATAGATAGAAATTGACTGACGTTAATCATTATAATCGGTACGTAAAACCTTGTCAAGTTTCTCAAAGAGGTAGAATAATTAGATATTGATAACAATCGTTAACAGTTGCTAACAATGGTGAGCGATGGATAAGAAGAGAGAGAAGGAAAGCATGACAGAGAGCTGCAGTGGTTTGCAGCGAGAGCAACCAGCGACTGGAAGCTTCTGGCAGGTGAATAGCCCAGCGTGCTGACCAACGAGGGAGGCCCGCTTGCGAGCAGACCCGACCTGGTGCAGGACCAGTCTGCCCGCAAGCGGCGGGATGGTTGCCACCCTGAGGAACTGACAGGCGTGAGCAGCTGGAGCGTGACCATCACGAGCTTGAGGAAGCGCTCACTTAGACCGGAAGCCGGATTGGTGTGGACGATGAGTGACAACAGTGCTGCCGAAGAAACACGGTGAGATCCCTATTAAAGCGCTCCGGTTCCTCGATGAACGGGGCATGCCCAGTGGGATAGAGCGAGAGGGTGACTGTGGCTCCCGCGTCCTCGAGCTGCCGGGCGATCTGATGAGCCAGCATCTGAGGGACCAGTCTGTCAGACTCGCCGTGGATGATGAGCGTTGGCAGCCGAAAGTGGTGCCAGGGAATACTCTCTCTTGCCTGGGCGGCTGGCAAGGGAGGAAGGAGGCTGGCCAGAGAAAGGCGCTGCTCGTCCACTGATTCGAGGAGCCTGGTCAGTGCCAGGCAGCTTCCGCCCAGATGTCGCTCAAACTCTCCGAATGCCGGTGGGTTCATCGTCAGCCCGGTGGTAAAGCGTACCAGCCACTGGGCAGTCAACGGCTCAGACAGGTCGAAGGGCGCGGGAGCATCTGTTCCTGTTCCTGTGAATACCTCAGCGAGGCGTTCAAGGAAGAGAGGTGTGCCCACGAACACCAGGCCAGCAATTGTTGGCCTGCGAGGCGATTGGCGGAGCAGCTCACCGACCAGCACCCCTCCCAGCGACCAGCCGACGAGGACCACCGGGAGATGGGCCGAGAAGGGCGAAGCCGCCAGGACGGTAGCGAGCTCCGCTGTCCAGCAACCCAGGCTCTCCGTCCAGCCGCCCTGGAGCGACCAGGAAGGGTCCCACGTCAGCACGTTCCATCCGGCCTCGGTCAGTGGGAGGATCTGCTTGCGCCAGCAGTAAGCGGGCTGGAGGAAGCCCGGCACAAGGAGCACGGTTCCCACGGCAGGGGAGTGCCTTGCAGGGGCGTAGTAGACGGAAAGCTGCATTCCTGGACGGTCAGGGAGAGTGAGCAGACATCGGGAAAGCGCGTCGAAAGACGGCTGCCCTTCCGACAAGAGAGGCTGTGTTTGGAACGTCTCAGGAATCATGGTTCCTCCTATGATCAAGAAGCTTGGTGAGCAAGCAAGGCTCCAGACTCCCAGATGTGTCTGGTGCCCCGCCGCTCATCGTTGTGCTGCCGGCAAGGGAGCCTGCCTTCAGAAGGCAGTGTTCACAGAAAGATGCCAATAGGTCCAGCAGGGATGCTGATGGCGAGAGGATACGGGAAGGCCAGCAAGGAAGACAAGGAAGAGAAGACTGCACAGAAGATCAAGGCACTCAGAAGAGACGCCTGTTCACGATGGTGCTGACGACCAGAAGCCGTGACTGACCCGCTCTCGTTTGTCTCGCCCCTCCGTTCTGCAACGAGCCGACGTGGGAGGCTCCCTGGCCGTACCGTGTCAGGAACGCAAGACTGCCGCGCGCACCCGAGAGGCGAGCTGTACCTCCGGTACAGCGCATGTCGGCAGAGACGTGATCAGCCCTGCGCTGCCCAGGTCGCCACAGGTGCGAGGTACCGCCCTGTCTACCTTCACGGGTGATCTTCCCGAACTTGCATTTTAGTGCGAAAGATTCTCTATTTGTTAGAGTAGATAACTCCATTCTCTATTGGGAAGTAGAGAGGGGAGGAAGTATGCTCATCAATCCAGAGGCAGTCGAGAAACTGCGAGACGTCACCACAATGAGGGGATACCCAGGAACCACTCACCGTCAAAGAAATGAGGCGATTCGGAGCTTCCTTGCTGAGGCAGGGCACTTACTGGATCGACAAGCTGAGTCCACAGTCAAACATGCGGTTGAGCGCTATGGTGCTGGAGAACTTTCCTATGAGGACTATCAGGCGCTCATTGAGCAGGTGGGCAGGGAAGAGGCGAAGCGAGGGGCGGCCCTCGCAGAGACCTTCGCCCGCAATCGCGTGTTTGAGCTGGCGCAACGCTTCCTGGACCAGGCGCAGGAGCACGCGCGCCAGCTCCAACTTCTCGAAGCCAGAAAGCAGCTGGAACAGGAGCAGCAGAAGACGGAGCGCCTGTTGCGTGACTTGATGCAGCAGCACACCGACGAGTTGCAGCGCTTTGCTCAGCAGATCAAGGAGGACCTGACCAGCACTCATGAGGCGGCCAGAAACGATGTGCTCAGCACGCACCAAACGCTCCTCGAACAGACTCGGCAACAAGTGGATCGGATCATCCTCCAGTACTTGCAAGAGGAAAGGGAGCGACAGCAGCGGGAAATCCGGGAGCAAGAAGAGCAGCGACCGGCGAGAGAGGCTGTGCGAACGGCGATCGAGTGGGTGAGGCTCCAGGAAAAACGATTCAGCCGTCATCAGTGGCGCCTCCGGGGAATGGTTGGGCTAGGCCTGGGGATCTTTCTCGTGTTCCTGGTCTGGCTGTTCTTTACTCCCCCGCTCTGGATTGAGATCAGTACTTCCCTCATCGCTGTGGCCCTGCTGGTGAGTGCTGCGCTCTGGAAGAATCCGGTTCCCGAGGAGAGGCTAGCCGCCGCCAGGCGGGAGATCGCTCTCTATCAGGCCAGAAGCGGCGAGTATGCCCCGCTCTCAGAAGAGGAGCGGCGGGCCTTGCTGCTGCAGCGCATTGCCTGACCGACCGCCTGCGGTTGTGCACGCATCTCGAAGGAGGGTGGGACCGGACGTCTGGCGGGACTGCTGCTGCCGCGAACAGCCTGCAAGGCATCAGGGAAGGGATCAGCAGCGCGGTCGAAGGGACGTGGCCATGCTCTCCACCTGCTCAGGAGAGGAACGTACGGGTGCTTCCTCTTCCTGAGCAGGGTCCCCGGTGTCATAGGCTGCGCCTTTCCAGTGATCACACGCACACGCGATACAGGTTGCTCCGGCTCCCTCTTCCTGTCGCATTGGATTCCTCTGCCCTGTACCCATGCTCCTCTGCTCCGCGTGGTCTTGCCGTGATCAGGCTCGTGACTGGCTTGGCTGTACAGGAAGATCGTCTTCCGCTCCTTCCTCTCTCAGGAAACGATAGCCAATGCCGCGCACCGTCTGGATATAGAGAGGATGGGACGGATCGGGTTCAAGTCTGGTACGGAGCCGATAGAGCGCCGCATCGACAAGACGCTCTTCCGCCGCCGTTTGTTTGCCCCAGAGGGCCAGAGCGATCTCGCTGCGCTGAAGCACACGGCCGCGTCTCCTGATCAGGTAGACTAACAGGTCGAACAGCAGGGTTGACAGCTGGATCTCTTGCCCACTGCGAAAGACCCGTCGCCCGGTGAGATCGACCTGCAGATCAGCAATGGTGAGCACTCGCGACAGACGCTGCCGCGGCAAGACCACCAGTGACGGGCAACAGGCCTGACAGCGCCGGAAGAGCGCTTTGAGCTGAGCGCGGACCAGTGGCCACCAGAGCGGAGCCGCCAGGTAGCCATCTGCCCCTACCTCCAAAGCGACCACGGCATCCATGCTGTCATACTGCTTGCCAATCAAGAGGATGGGGATCGCCTGCGTGGCTTCCCGGCTTCGCAGCAGGCGACAGAGGTCCAGACCATCTCTCCCGCTCAGCGTCAGTTCTGCCATGACACCCAGCAAGGGCCGCTGCTGACCAGCCCGCCAGGCCTCTTCTCCATTGTTGACCACCAGCAGAGGATAGCGCTCCGCATGTAGATGTTCCACGAGCAGGTCACGCAGCTGGGGATCACTCACCGCCAGGAGCAGACGCGGTTGCTCCTCATCTGGCGCGCCTTCATCTCGCTCTCGTGGCCAGGGAGCTTCGGCAGAAGTCGTCCAGGAAACAGGCTCCATCTTGAGAGATGATCGAGGTCGCTGGTCCATCGCTCTTCTCCCTCCAGAACAGCGCCAGTGTTGCGCCGGCAGCTCACAGCCAGAACCGCTCCTGCGCTCGCCTCGCATCAGCTAAATCAATCAGCCAGTCAGGGTCTAACCCGACCTGGCTGCTGCTCCTGCGCAGCAACCAGGTGTAGAAAGGCTTGCACGCGTTGCCGGAGCTCCTGCGCCACCGTGAGAAACAGCGCCAGCCTCTCTTCCTCACTGCCCTCCGCTTCAAGTGGATCAGGAATACTCCAATGCAGCATCTGAGTAGGAGCAGCAAAGACAGGACAACGTTCCCGCATGCGATCACAGACCGTGATCACGTAAGCAAACGGCTGCCCTGCTGCCTCCGTCAGAGCTTCTGCCAGCGAACGACTGCGTTGGTGACTGATATCCAGGCCCAGAAGCGCGCCAGCACGTATGGCCAGCGGATGCACCGCTTGGGGCTGATTGCCAGCGCTCACAGGTCGGATTCGTCCCTGGCTCAACTGACGAAGCCAGCCTTCAGCAAGCTGAGAACGGGCACTATTGTGTGTGCAGAGCACAAGGACGTTCAAGGGGCTGGCTGGCTGCAGGCCAGTGCTGTTGGCAGCCAGCCCCTTGCCGACAGCAGCCGTCTCGGTCCCCCCGCGTAAGAGCGGATGCAGATACCCTCCTGCACGCCAGTAGGCCTGGCAGAGCTGCTCCAGATTGACGCTATAGTAGCGGACCCGCTCATCTGCGCTACTGGCTCGTTCCCTGACCAATCCGTGATGGATCAACTGCTGAAGATGATACGAGACGAGGTTTTGCGGCAGGTCTAGCAACCTGGCCAGCTCTTTGCCGCGATGATCACTGCGCGCCAGCAGCCAGAGGAGGCGCCAGCGTACGTCGTGTGCGAGCAGTCTTAAGAGCTCCGGCGGCGCTTCGATGCTCAGGGCCGACTGCATCTCTGTTTCTCCTCGGTCGTTGATAGTTCAAATAAATTTGATTCAATTTTATCTGATCTTTCATCGGAAAGCAAGGGAGTACCCGCCAGGCTGCGCTGGCTCTCTCTGGTTCCCTCAAACCAGAGCGGTTCGGGGGCAACAGGGGGAAGGTGCAGGCAGACAGGCAGGCAGACAGGCAGACAGACAGACAGTCAGTCAGTCAGTCGGTCAGTCAGTTAGTCAGTCAGTCAGTTAGTCAGTCAAACTGGCAGCAAGCGGTTCAGGCAAGCCGGAGTCCTCTTCCCCCGGAAAGTGTTGCATTGAGGCATGACGAGACGAGGCGAGTCGAGTCGAAAGGGGATGAAGGGCAATCCCCTCTGTCAATCTGCCTCTCCTTTCCAGGCGATGAGCGTCTGGAGCAGCTGCTGCCGATCTACCAGCCCCAAAGGCGCTCCCTGCTCATCAACAACCACCAGGCGTTTGATCCGGTGTGCTACCAGCAGTCGCACAGCCTCCGTCACCCTGGTAGCAGGCGTCACGCTGAAAAGTCGAGGGCGCATCACCTGACGAGCAAGCAGACTTTTCGAGCGGCCCTGAAGTGCCTCTTCCGGGAAGGCAAGACCAAAGCGCTGGGCAAGAGCCAGGAGCGGATTACGCCGGGCGGGCAGTCGCTGGGCTGCGAGCACATCGCTGTCGCCAATCACCCCAATCGCGCGGCCAGCCTCATCAACGACGATGATGCGGCGTAAGGGCGTTTCTTGGATACGGCGAAGCAGCTCGAAGAAAGGCGTATCCGCTGTCACCGCTGGTACCGGAGTGACGGGCGCTTCGCCGACCGTCTGCAGTCTCTTCTTCTGAAGAGGACGCTCAGGACGGGCAGAAACAGCGGCTTCATCTGTCAAATGATCGGCATAGTACCGTAGGATCGTCTCTTGATCCAGCATCCCCACCAGTCGGCCCTGGGCATCGACGATTGGGGCGCGTGTGATCTGGTGGGCTGTTAACCAACGAGCGGCGATCTCAATCGGAGTGTCTTCTCTCAGGACCAGAGGCTCCCGCATCACTTCGCGGGCCACCCGATTCGCAGTCAACAGCTGCTGGAGCGCGGCGGCTAGCTGTGGCCCATCGCTAATCTGCCGCCAGTCAAGCTGCTGGAGCAATCCGGTTTGGTCGAGCAGGGAGCCAAGCGTAATCACACCTCGCACCCGCTGGGTTGGATCAACAACGACCAGCAGCTTGCTTTGCTGCTCCAGGAGATGATGAGCAATCTCTCGCAGCGATGTCTCCTCAGTGACTGTGGTCGCCTGTGTCATAATATGCTGCACTTGCCGCTGTAGTATGAGTGGGCGAACCAGCATCGCTGCGCAGGATGCTTCATTGGCCACGCGGCGAGCCGTTCCGCCGCTCGTGGTACTCCAGGGGTGTTCCTGCCCTGTGGCACCGACAATGAGCAGATCGATCCTCAGCGCTCTGGCAAGATCCACCAGCACACTGCTGGCATGGCCACGACGAGCAAGGCTGTCAATAGCGACCCCGGCCAGGTGGGCCTCAGCCTCGGCCAGTGCCTGAAGAGAGGTGATGTAAGCTTCCCAATCCCAGTGCAGCCTTTCGGCAGGTGCCTCTCCCAACGCCTTCGTTGGAGGCCTCATCGGCCCTTCAATCACTGAGGCAATATGGAGCGAGGCAGCAAGCCCTTTGGCTAATTGAAGGCCGATGCGAAACGCCTGCCAGCTCAGTGCAGAGCCGTCCAATCCAATCAGGATCTGGTGGAAAAGTGGTGGCTGTGGTTTCGCCCGTATAATCAGCACACTACATGGCGTTTGACTCACAATCTTGTCTGCGGTACTGCCCAGGGCCTCGCCCCAGACGCTCGAATGCCCCTGCGCACCCAGGACCAGCAGATCACAGCGCTCGGCCTCAAGGTAAGCCAGAATCGCCTGACCTTCGTGGCCACTTGTGATCACCGTCCGCACAGCGAGGCCACGGCGTGTGGCTTGGCGACGCAGCGTCGCGTGAATCTGCTGATAATAGGCCTGCGCTGCCAGGTGCTCCTGGGTCCTCTCTTCTTGAGTTGAAACATAGTGGGGAGGAGTCTCCTCGACCGACAGGATATGCAACTCTGCCTGCGACAGCCTTCCCAGTTCAATTGCTGCCTCTGCAGCCCACAAAGAAGTTTCCGAGCCGTCGACTGCTGCAAGAATACGTTGAAACATCGCTTCTCTCCCTCTCAGAGAGCCCGCAGAATGAGGATCAGCAAGACGATCAAGAAGATGTAGGCTACGTACTGGTTAATATTCCCTGACTGGATGACCTGAGCATGGCGTGTCAGCCAACGCAGAGCCTGCCATCCTGGCCGGTAGAGCACACGTTCAAATGGCCCAGGGATCTCCTGCTCATAGATCATTTGCCCCTGACGATGCCGGGCTGCCGCGGCCTGCAGCGCATATCTCACTCGTGAGCGATAGAGGCTATTGAAAATGATGCGGATGGGATTACTGAAAGCCAGGTCGGTATAGGTCATAGCAGCGGTAAAGTGCGCAATGCCTCCGGCCCAGACGGGTCCTTTGCGGCTCCTGCCGAGCGGACGCAGGAGCCGCAAGCCGAGAGCGAGTAGCCCCACAAAGAGCAGCTCCGCCAGGAAAAGATAGCTGGGGGAATCGATCGTTGCAAACGCAGGAGCAGCAATGACCACCAGCCCATTGACCGGGAGCAGTCCCCGAAACAAACCTCCCCCGATCGTCACCAGTAACTGGTAGGTCCCTGGATGATCACTAAAGAGCGGAGGCACTACCTCATTGAGCACGCTTCTCCCCATCAGAGCCATCGTGATGTGATCGAGCATGGGAATGACCAGAGGAGGCAGTACTCCCAGCACCAGACAACCGACAGCCAGAAGAGCCATTGCAGCCCGCATGCTGCGAGCAACTTCGTGAGCCTCTGCTGCTTCCTTACTGCGGGGTAGCGCCAGAAAGGTCATACCGCAAGCCCGGACGAAGGTAGTCACAGCAATCCCTGCCGCCAGTGCCAGCATCCCCCCAGCGATCGCAATGAGCACCTTCGCCAGAATACTGGGGATGACAAAGCTTTGCAGGAGCGTCTCCAGAACCATCCACTCACTGATGTAGCCATTCAAAGGGGGCACTGCCGCGATGGAGAGAGAAGCCAGGATGAAAAAGAACGCTGTCCAGGGCATCAGGCGAATAAGGCCACCCAGCCTGGCCAGGCTCCGCGTTCCAGTTGCTTGCTGAACTGCCCCCGCTCCCAGGAACAGGAGTCCTTTATAGAGTGCGTGATTCAGGAGGTGATACAGTGCAGCGATCGCCGCAATGGCTGCCAGGGCGGTCAGGTGATAGGCCTGGAAGGTCAGTGCGGCCCCCAGACCTGCCACGATCAAGCCAATATTCTCAATGCTGGAATAAGCGAGCAGACGCTTCAAATCAGGCTGAACCACGGCGTAGAGGATGCCGATCAGGGCAGTCAAGGCACCAAGCCCCAATGTCAGCAATCCCCACCAGGGCGGCAGACTGGCGCCGCCGCCCCCGAGGAAATCCAGGGAAAAGCGCAGCAAACCGTAGATTCCTAGCTTGGTAATGACCCCTGAAAGGAGAGCCGAGATATGATCAGGGGCCTCCGCATAAGCCTCTGGTAACCAGAGCTGCAAGGGCAACAGACCTGCCTTGGCGCCGAACCCAAAGAGCGCGAGCAAAAAGACTCCACTACGCAGGATGGGTGAAAGAGTCAGCGCCGCAGCCTGCAACAGGCGAAAATCAAAGCTACCAGCCGCCTGGTACAGGAGCAGGAACCCGCCCGTGATGCCGATTGTCCCCAGCTCACTCACGGCCAACATGAGATATGCTGAGCGGATCACCTGCCGTTTCTCATAATCCAGGTGAACTGTGACGTAACTCAGGAAGGCCATCGCCTCCCAGGCCATCAAGAACACAATAGCGTCAGACGCAGCAATGATTACAACAACTGAAAGCAGTAAAAGATTGAAAAGCGAACCGAAGAGGATGACCCGACGTCCCTTGCGCTGGGCCAAAGAACCTCCCGAGTAGAGTGCCACCGGCAGAGAGACCAGCCCCACGATGAGAAGAAAGAAGGCAGAGAGTGGGTCAAGGCGCATGCTCAGAGCGCCAAAGGGCAGGTTGGTGCTCAGGCTCCCCGCGGGGGCCGGAGCCCCCAGGAGGACACCTATTCCTGCAATCAAGGCCGCCAGGGCCGCCAGGCCAGCACAGGCCGCAGCCACCAGCGTTGCGACTCGCTCGCGGCGGAGGAGCAAAGGGAGAATACACCCCAGGCCATACCAGACTGGGAGCGTCCAGAAAGCACCTGCTGGTAGCAGATTCCAGGCCATTATGCGTGCTCCTTTGGAAGCAACAGGGACGGTGGACGACGACGAACTACCTGGACAACATGCCCATGTAGACGTTGCTCGGTTTTTTCGAGTGATAGCAGCAGACC
>NZ_BDGT01000069.1 GCF_001748285.1 Thermogemmatispora onikobensis
GCCGGGGCGGCGCAGATGCCGCAGGCGACTCAGGTCAGCTGCCTGCATCTCCAGCCGGCTCTGGTCCGTGCGGCGGGGCAGACCTGCCGCGCATCGGGGCCTGCCCCGCTTGGGGCAGAGACTGGCAAACACCGACAGCGATCCCAGCATCTTTTCCCCAACAAAGAGCCTCGGCCAATGAGTGCAAACACTCAGCACCCACGGCCAGTTAACGCGGCAGCGTCGACCCATCGACCCCGTCGACAGGGTCGACAGGAATCGGCCCAGCTTTCTCCGCAGCTTTCCTCTGGAGGAGGCGCTCCTCAAGCTCAGGTCTCGTCGAGGCCGAGTGTGGGGAGTGGGTCGTCGTCCCAGGTGGGTGCCACGCCACCGGCGGCGGGGCCACAAGAGCCGCCGCCAACGCTGCCCACCGAACCAGCGGGAGGCAGTGGCAGGCCAGTGACCGGTGGCAACGTCTTTCCCTATGGACAATGCACCTGGTGGGCCAACCAGCGGTATTTCCAGCTGCACGGAAGCTATGTTCCCTGGCGCACCCAGGCTGATGCCTGGCAGTGGGTAGCGCGGGCCTATGAGTTTCACTGGCACGTTTCGCGTGATCCTGTGCCGGGGGCCATCATCGTGCTACAGCCGGGGGTCGAAGGAGCCTATGCCTTGGGACATGTGGCGGTGGTGGAAAAGGTACTGGGCCAGGGGCGTGTGCTGGCCAGCACCATGAATTGGGGTGCCGCCCCCTGGAAAGTCCAGTACGTTGTGTACAGCGTCGGCCCTGGAGTCGCCTTTATCTACAGCGACTAGCTTACGCGGCTCGTCGCGGCTCAACGCTCAGCCAGCATATCTATGGTCTGACGGAAAACTCTGTCTGCCCGCCTCACGTTGAGCCGGTTGTCCGGTCCGGCTGCGAGCCGCCACCCACCAGAGTGAGCACAAAACAAGCAAAGGTGATGTGATTGCAGGCCATGCCAGACCAGCTGGCATGGTGTGGCAGGCCAGAGCTGTGCCACGCGCACGGTCTCTGCTGGCCGCTCTTGCCGGTATGGCCTGGCGCTCGCTCCATCCGCGGTCGCGCGCCCGCAGGGCGGTGAACTGCTCTCGACTCATCTATCCGTACATACGGACATCCGTCCTGCAGGGCGCCCTCAAGCAAGGGAGGCGGCAACACGGGCGGCCCCTCCTCGCCGGACCTTACGTCGGCGTCAGCAGGCCGAGCTGATTGGCTCCGGCTTCCGTGAACCAGACCTGCTGACGGTTGGCTACCGCTATCCCGAAAGGGAAACTGTTGGCCGTTGGCACCGGGTAGTACAGAAAGCGCTGCTGCTCAGGAAGCAGGTGCGCCAGGGCATTCGCCGCTGCTACCGTTACCCAGACGCCTCCGCTCTCATCTGGAGCGAGGCCGTAGAGGCCCCCCGACGAACCATCGGGGGTCGGGACAGCGTAGCGAGTAAACTGGTGGCTGGCAGGATTGAAGCGGAGCAGGAGATTGTGAGCAAAGGTGGTGATCCAGACCTGACCTTGCCGGTCGACAGCAATCTCCATCGGCATTGCCCCTGGATCGGGTGTCGGGAAGGTAGTCAGCCTGCCAGTGCGGGGGTCAAGGTATCCAATGCGATTCTGGCTCGATTCTGTGAACCAGAGGTTGCCCTGGGCATCGATCGCCAGGCCATAGGGGTTCAGCTGCTGGGCGGTATGACGTGCGGAGAGGGGGTACTGGCGCAGCTCACCGGTTGCGGGATCGAGACGTCCCAGGGCATCGGCATTCATCTCAGTGAACCAGATGAGGCCTTGCCGATCCATGAGCAGCTCATTGGGCGCCACTGGCAAGGTCAGCTGCTTTCCCTTATGGGCCGGATCAGGGGCGCTTACCGTAGGCAAGGGATAGAGCTGGAAGCGGCCAAGACGGGGCAGGTAGTGGCCAATGTAGTTGGCGTACTGTTCCGCGAACCACAGCGAGCCATCGGGAGCCACAATCAGGCCCATCAGCCCACCCCGTCCGCGGGGAGGAGTTACTGTCTGCCAGCTGGCTCGCTGGGGATCAAAGACCGCAATGCGATTGCTGGCCATTACTCCAAACCAGACGCGCCCCTGCTGATCGATAGCAGGCCGCATGAGCATGTCGCCCTCGGAATGACGTGTCAGCGCATACTCATGAAAGGTCCCCATCTGGATCAGGGCCGGCAGCGTCCCTGGACGGCTCAGCAGGGTGGGTACGACCGTCGTCGCAGCGGCAGGGGGCTGACCGCTGGCGGTCGAGGAGCCACTGCAGGCGCTCAGGGCCACCAACAGGAGAAGCAGCAGCCAGGAGAGCCAACGGCTGCGGGCGGGGAAGACATAGAAAGGCTGCCAGGCTCGGGACGATTGTCCTCCAGGTGCTCCAGCTGCGCCGATACTTCGATGAGCAGCAGGCCCATCCCCACCCAATGCTAAGCGACCTCCCCCAGGAACATCCCACGGGCCCCGTCTTCGGTCAGTTGCTCCAGGCGGACCGTCACAAAGGTATTCTGCCAGTTGCGCGTCTCGGCCTCCGGCAGTTGCTCCACTTCGACGCGCACATAGGTATCGGTCAGCCCCTCCCAGTAGCCTTGCTTGCGCTGCTCGAGCAGGACCTGAACGGCCTGGCCCAGGAAACGGCTGCGGAACTGGCGGGATAGCTCCCCCGCCAGCGCCAGCATTCGCTCGCTCCGCGCCTTCTTTACCTCTTCCTTCACCTGGGAAGACATACGCGCTGCCGGGGTACCCTGGCGCGGCGAAAAGCGAAAGACATGACAGCGAGCGAAGCCCAGCTCAGCGGCAAGCGCGTATGTCTGGGCGAAGTCCTCCTCGCTCTCTCCTGGAAAGCCGGTGATAATATCGGTGCTCACGGCAATATCTGGGATCAAGCGACGGGCCGTCGTGACGATTGTGCGATAGCGCTCGGTCGTGTAGCGGCGCCCCATGCGGCGCAGGACAGCATCCGAGCCGCTCTGCAAGGGAAGATGGAGATGGCGGCAGAGGCGCGGATTCTCCCACAGCTCCAGCCACTCCAGGCGGAAATCCTCCGGCTCCAGCGAAGAGACGCGAATGCGGGGGATTGGGGTCTCGCCTAGCAAGGCCGCCAGTAGATGGCCAAGATCCTGCTGCGGATTCTCCGGGGGATGATAATCACCCAGATGGACGCCGGTCAGAACCACCTCCTTGTAGCCAGCGCGGGCCTTGCGCCGGACCTGCTCGACAACTGAGGCGATGCTGCGACTGCGCGATCCACCGCGTACATATGGGACGATACAGTATGTGCAGCGATTATCACAGCCATCCTGGACCTTGATCTGCGCCCGTGTGCGCGAGAAGGGAGGGCGCCAGTGCTCAGGCAACGTTAGCGCTGACAGGCTATCGGCGTTCTCGGGAAGCGGCTCCTCATCAGGAGTCCAGTCGCTGCCAATGTGGTAGCTATCGAGTGGCAGCATGGGCAGCGTCCGCCCCGAGCCACGCCTCTCTTGCTGGTAGCCGGGCACCACCGTGGTAGCACCATGCTCAGCGGCCTCCTTGCCCTCGCGGAGGCGCTGACGAATAGCCTCCACCAGGGAAGTCTTGCCGCTATTGCCGACCACCAGATCGACGCCAGGCAGTGCGGCCACTGCCTGGGGGTTGGCTTCGGCATAGCAACCTGTCACCACCAGCAGGGCGTCAGGCCGGCGACGCTGTACCTGATGAATCAAGGCCCGCGAACTGCGGTCCCCCAGATGGGTCACTGTGCAGGTATTGACGATATAGACATCTGCCGGCTCGTTGAAATCTTGCTGTACAAAGCCGGCAGCGTGCATCTGCTCGCTGATTGCCTCGCTATCGGCCTGATTGACCTTGCAGCCTAACGTTGCGATAGCGAATGTGGCCGGTCCGCGCTCTGAAAGGCTCATACAATCCCCAACGCTCTCCAATGCTGGCTCATCCATCCTGACCTGGTCTGGTCACGTGCTCATGCTCACGCCATTCCGGTCCCGCATGCGGACAACCTGGCCACCCGGAGGTCGACGACGCTCAGAAACGGAATTCCAACGACCCCCTGGCTGCCCTGCTTGCGGTCGGCTTTGGCCTGCCTGCTCTTCTGTAGCGCCTGCAGTGGACAGACAGGCGGAACCACAGTGCGACTTTCCCTGTGCAGAGAGAGTATCTAACAGAGCACCGTTCGCTGTCAAGCGATCCAGGTCAGCCAGTACCCCTCGTCACCCACTCGCTACTCGCCTCTGCTGCTGCCTTTCGTCTCGACGCTCCCGCGTCAGGGACAGGCCTCCGGCTCGTGCCGGAGGGCGCTTGACTCGCCCGCACTCTGCTGCTGCGGCAGCGGCACCGTGGGCCGGCTGCTCACCGTCTGCGAGACGGGAGCCGGAAGCGTTGCTGACCTGGAGGCAGGTGCTGGGGCCTGTCCATTGACAACGGCAGGAGCACTGACAGAACCAGGCCCGGCAGGCACCAACGAGGCGAAAGACTGGGAGGCCAGCGAGCGGCGCAGCTGCAGGGCCGCGCTCATCTCGGGAGTGACGACCAGGTTGCGCTCGATCAGCGGCAGCACAAAGAGCACATTGCCCAGGCCGAAGATGGTCCCCGTCAACACGCGCAGCAGGGGAGTGCTCTCACGCCAGCCGAACATCTGCGTAAAGCCATCGAGGGCAATTGGCACCAGTGTCAACGCCCAGAGCCACCAGGGAATGCCAGGCAGGCGACGCTTACTCAAGACAAAGAGCAGCGACCCGACGAACATCGATGCATAGATGGAAAAATTGCGCTCGCACATCCCCAGTGGATGATCGAAGATGTAAAAGGAGTGTGATGGTATCTGAGCGCAAATGAGGTGCAGAGCAAAGTAGATGGGACGAGCGAGTGTATCCAGGCCAAAGTAGAAGAGAAAAGGCACACTCAGCGCCAGCAGCACAATGCTTCCCAGCAGGGCGGTCACCATAGCAGCCCAATAGCGCAACAGCCAGGACCCCAGACCGTCAACCAGCGCGTTCAGGCGGCTCGGGCGACGTCTGTGGGGCATGGGAGCAGGGCGAGCGAGCGACTGAGGGAGTGGAGAGACTCCCTGATTGACGGCCATGAGCCTGGTCCTCCTCTTTTCACTGAACAGAACAGACAGACATACTCAGGGCAAGTGGAAGGCTCTCAGCAGATCGCGGAATTCAATGCGTCCTTCCAGAATCCGCCCATCAACAATAATCACCGGAATGCGATAGCGGTACAGTTCGAACAGCTCAGGGTTGCCGCGAATATCGATCTCGGCCAAATCGAAGTCGACCTGGCTAGCGATCTCCTCGAGCATCTCGCGAGCCTCGTCGCACAGGTGGCAGCCAGCTTTCGTATAGAAGGTCACCTGTGGCGAGGGCTGCTGCTTCTGCCGACTCACACGCTTTGCTCCATCGTCGTTCCGCGTGCCAGTCTCCTCACGAACGAGGGAATGGTTCCAGCGGCTGGCTAGATCGGTTTCCTTCTCAGGGGAAATGATACCACGTTGGCCTGACTGGCGACAAGCGGGAAAAGAGCGAGCCGACGCAAAAGTGCCGTGGATATACTGCAAGATAGGCCCTATCCCCGTATACAGCCTTTGGCTCTGTCTGCCGATATTGAGCAGGTGATACAATACAATATACTCATTGAGTCTGCTACTGCCGAGCGATGTCAAATGTGAGGAAAAAGGATGGCAACGAACGCAGCAGAGAGAGATAGAGGCAGTAAAAGCTTTTCGGAGAGAGCCCTGGCTGAGGCCAGAGCAGCCGCCAGTCGGGTTCCAGCCCTCCTGGAGGGGCGTCCACCGGTCAAAGGGATTACTATTGATGGGCCGGCCTCGCGCGACCTCGATGATGCTCTCTGGTTGGAACCCCTGCCCACAGGGGGCGCTCTCCTGCAAATCAGCATCGCCGATGTCGCCTCGCTGCTCACCCCTCAGCTCACGCCGACGCTGGAGCGCGAGGCGCGAGAGCGGGCCTTTACACGCTATTACTCCAATCACACTGTGCCACTCCTGCCGCGCTTGTTGAGCGAGGAGCATCTCAGCCTGCTGGCGGATCAGCGGCGTCCCGCGGTGACCCTCACCCTGCCCTTCGACGCCACCTGGCAACCAGGCGAGCCTCGTCTCGGTCTCACCTGTCTTGTGAATGTCAAACGCCTCTCGTATGCGGAGGCTGATGCCCTGCTGAACGAGCCTGATCATCCCCTTGGGTCGATGTTGCATGCTCTCTATCGCCTTGCCGAGCAGCTCTTTCAGCTGCGGCGTGCCCGTGGCTCCCTGGCTCTCTACGACCTGCATCGGGGCTGGGCCACCAGCGAGGAGGGTTTCCTTCTTCGCCTCAGCAGTGAGCAGCGGCATCGTTCCTATTTCCTGGTGCAGGAGTGCATGATTTTGGCCAACCAGCTCTTTGCCCAGCTCCTGGCTCAGCGCGGCCTGCCCGCTCTCTACCGTAACCACTGCTCCAAGCCAATTGCCCCCGCGGGAGAGGCCCTGCGCGAGATGCTCGAGACAGCCCTGCTGCGGCCCGACCATGTCAGACCAGAGCAGGTCAGCGCCACTATCCAGCTGGTGGTTGAACGCGCCACCTATGCGCCGACCCTGCGCGGGCACTTCGGCCTCCAGCTGCCGGCCTATCTGCACCTGACCTCGCCGCTGCGACGCTATGCCGACCTGATCAATCAGCGCATCCTGCTCTCCTTTGTGCAGGGCGAGAGCCGCAAGTCCCTCCCGGCGCGGGAGGAGCTGGAGGAGATTGCCAGCCACCTCAACGAGGTTGAACGCAGCCTGAAGGCGGCCAAACCAGCCTACTTCCTATCGCTCTACGAGCAGCAGTTGCACCAACAGGTTGAGGAGGCGCTTGCTCAAGGAGGAGAGTCTTCCCGCCCTCTGGCCGGGCTTGATGCGCGACGCTTTCACAGCCTCGTGCGTATCGCGGCGCAATCGCAGCTGCTGCCGCCTGTCATTGAAGCAGAGATTCTGGCCCGTCTGCAGGAAGACGCTCTCGGTCCTCATGACCTCTTTACGCTGCTGTTTCGTTTCCCAACTGCCGGTCAGAGCTGGGAGCGTGTCAAGCGCGCTGCCCTCTCCTTCCTCTGTCGCCAGCCGCAGCACGCCATCAGCTTGCTGGCCATGGGCCAGCAAATACTAGGCTGGGAGGCCCCAACCTACGAGGAGCAGACCCTGTTCAGCAATGAGGGACAACCCTGCTTCACGGCCTGCGCCGGCCTGCGCTTGACTGACCAGAGCTATCGCTCGGCGACCTATCAGGCTCAACGCAAAGATCGGGCGCGTCAACTGGCCAGTGCTGATCTGCTAGTCAGAGTGAGCGGCCTCGGGTTGGAGGAGAGCGCCCCCCTGCTGCAGGCGCTTTCCGGCTCGCGCTGTCTCTCTCCTGCAGGTGGAGAACAGCGTAGGGAGCAAGAGGAACGGGAAGAACAGGCGGAGCAGGAGCGGCAGGGAGGAGAGGATCAAGGGCCGGAGTCCCTGCCCGCTGAGGGGAACTACAAAGGCACTTTGCAGGAGCTGGCACATGGTCATCGGTGGGGAACACCGCTCTACCGCTTGCTTACTCATCGTGGACCGGCGCATGCCCCTCTCTTTACGGCAGAGTGTGAGCTGACCATCGCTGGCGAGCGCTACAGCGCCTGTGGTCATGGCTCAAGCCGGGCACGTGCCGAACAGGCCGCTGCCCGCAATCTCTTACTGCGCCTGCCTCTTCCTCCGGAGCAGCGCCAGGCGCTGCTAGGACCGTCTGAGCGCTCGGCGATGCGTCTGCTGAACGAGCTGCTCCAGCGCCAACATATCGAGCGGGCCGAGTATACCTATGTGCAGAGGGGAACGCCGCAAGAGCCGCTCTTCACCTGTACCTGCACGGTCACTTTGCCTTCCGGGGAAACGCACACGGCAGCCGCTCAGGGAAAGACCAAGCGTGCCGCGGCCAGAGCGGCTGCCCTGAAGATGCTCAAAGCCTTGCGCACCCCTATGGATGAGCAAGGCTTTGAGAACCACTGAGCGTGTCGAGAGAGCAGGGCACAGAGAACTCAGTCGGAGAGAAGCGTGGCGTGTAGGGGAATAGCCTTCTCGATCGTCTGCCCCACTGGTGAAGTCTGCAGTACATGCCGATGAAGCTCTTCAAGCACTTCCTGCGGGGCATCAGCCTTCAGATGGACACGCACCTCGATCCCAGTGTAGCCGGCGTGCCCTTCCTGTAGGCCCAGAAATACGGGTAAATCGATGTGGCCCTCGAGTTCAACACGCAACTCCTGAATCTGGATGCCGCGCAAAGCCGCGTTGGCTGTGTAACCAATGGCCAGGCAGCTTCCCAATGCGCCGAGCAGCTGCTCTACCGGATTGGGGGCGGTATCACTGCCGCCCAGTGCCTTCGGCTCGTCAGCGTAGCTGGGAGGCAGGTCGCGAATGCGAATCTCATTCAGAAAGCCCCCTCTCCAGGTCACCTCGGCTCTCCAGAGCGTATCACCGGCCGCTGGCTCGTTTTGCAGTTTCGTACGCAGGGCTGCGATGGCAGCAGTATCGACGCCGTTGACCGTCGCAGATGTACTCACCTGGTCCTCCAAAATTGACTTACTGGATCAAGAAAATCAACTTTTGGGTAAGTATACGGCAGGCGAGGCTCTCTGTCAAGGGGGAAGGTGAGCAGAAGCAGAAATGCCTGCTCCTCCAGCCTTCCCTGTTCAGGGGGCGGAGAAGAGCAGGCAGCAAACGGCGAGCAGGCTACTTTCTACCTGCGAACGGGTGAGCAGGACAGAACGGCTAGCCTGTCGTGTAGGTCACAGGGATATAGGCGCTTGGGCAGGACGAGCCGCAGCTACTGGGATAACTGAAGTAGTAGATGCGCCCGTTATTGATCAGCTGGTTGGTGGCATCATAGACGCGGATAGCATACTGGCTGCCTCCTGGCGTTGTGGGCAGGATCACGTAATCGTTGCCCATGTCGGCGTCCATCTGGGCGTGGACCCAGCTTCCGTTTTGATAGTAGTCGACGCCGTGGATGCCATTGGCCAGGTGGGTGATGGAGATGGCCGACCAGTAGGGATTAGCCCCCTGCAGGAAGGCGATATGGATATCGCCCGTATAGTTGGGCGCGGGAATGAACTGCCAGCTGATCTGGCGGTTGTTCCAGGCGTTAGGATACATATTGCCCACCGGCTGGCCATTGAGCTGGAACTGGTTGAGGGCACGCTGGACAATATCCAGATGATAGGGATCGTCGCGGCACCAGGCATTGCCATCCTGGCAACTATCGGCCACCACCAGGTCAAGCGTGGCTCCCGTGTACTGGTCGTTGACCCAGCTGCCATTGCGGCAGAAGGACTGATTGGGTGCACCGTCGTTGATGCCAGTGCAGTAGGCTCCGATGGTCACGCGCACCCAGCGCCCACAGTTCAGGCCGTTGTCGAAGACGCCGATCTTACTGGCATTCTGGGCCGAGATCGGACGCGAGAGATAGGTACTGTAGTCGCCCGGCGTATTTTGCACGTTGAGGGCCACATAGTAAGACGAATCGATGTAGCCATCGGGTACGCCGCAGCCGCCATAGGGGCTTCCCACTCCAGAGAACCAGGTCGCATTTCCCGTATGCACGCCGTCCAGCGGCAGGGAAGTGGTCGGAAGGCCGGGAATGCCCGGCGTTGGCGTGGTGCTCGCCGTAGCTGTCGGCGTCAAGGCCGGCGTGGGGGTCGGCGTAGGAGAGGGGGTCGTGCCTGCGGTGGGCGTCGGGCTGCTGCCCGGTGTGGCTGTCGCATTGCCACCGCTGTTGCAGGCAGTACCGTTCACCGCGAAGGTGGTCGGCACGGGGTTACTGGTGGTCCAGGTGCCGTTGAAGCCAGGGGTAACTGTCCCGTTCGCTGGGACGTTCCCGTTCCAGCTGGCATTCGTGACAGTCACATTCTGCCCCGATTGGCTGAAGGTTCCATTCCAGCCTTGGGTGACACTCTGGCCCGCCGCCGGAAAAGTAAAGGTCAGGGTCCAGCTGGTCCAGGCGGAGCCACTCGTGTTCTGAATGACGATGTTGGCCCCGAAACCGCCGGGCCACTGACTGGTAATAGTGTAGGTGACCTGACAGTACGAAGCGGCGTAGCTGACCCTGGCCCGGCTGACTAGACCGGCTACCAGCGAGCAGACGACGACGACGGTCAGGCCGATCAATAGGAGGCGCGAGCGTCCAATACTCCTCATTCCGCTTCTCCTTGCACAGTGCGGCCAGTCGTGAGCCGGGGGCAGGGCGATCATGGCCTGGCCGGACCTGACGCCGTCTGCAGCCCGGCTCAGGGTCTTGCTGCCCCAGTATAGAAGAACAGTAGCCGTCATAGCCAGAGCAGGTAGCAGTCATCTGCAAGACAGTGCCGAGGAAAGGGAAAGCCTCCCCGCATTGCCAGGCCAGGCCCTGCGGAGCCGAGAGAGGCTGAGACAGCCAGGCGTGCTACAATACGGGGCAACCCAACCAGGCAGGGTGAGATGGGAGTCTGCCTGTGCCCCATCGCTCCGCTTCGCTGCGGTGGCCAGAACCTGGAGCAATAACCCGGTACGGCACATGCCTGGATCATCCCATCCATCCAGACTCAGCTAACAAGGAGGAACAGCCATGCCACTGACTATGACAGCGCGACTGCGCTTGCAGGAGAACATGACCTTTCTGGCGGAGACAGCCAGGGGAAAGCAGCTGCGGCTGTCAGCCGCAGCTGAAGAGGGAGGAACAGAGGTGGAGCTGCGCCCGATGGAGCTGCTACCGCTGGCTCTGGGGGCCTGCACTGGCATCACGGTTCTGTCCATTCTACGCAAAAAACGTCTGCAAATTACCTCTTATGAGGTCGTTGTCCATAGTGAGCGGGCAGAGCACCATCCACGTGTCTTTACCGCCTTTCATGTGGAACATTGTATCGCAGGCGTTGCTCTTGGGCAGGAGGTGATTGAACGCGCTATTGAACTCAGCGAAACGAAATATTGTCCTGTGAGTGCGATGTTGCGGGCAGTGGCCCCGATCACTCACAGCGTGACGCTTCTGACCTCCACCGAGCCGTAGAGCGCCTGGGTAAGGCGTCCCTTCCTGAAACAGGAAGGGTGGGCAGCCTGGGGCCTGGGGGCCAAAAAGGGGCTGGAAAGAGGCTTGTCAGAGGCTCTTGGAAACGGTATGATAGACGCATCTCGATGCCAATGCTGCAGACACAGAATACCGTCATGGCGGTTCCAGGGCGCGAGAGGAGCCGGCCCAGTGGAGTGCTGGTAAGCAGGGGAAGAGGAATCCCCAGGTCCAAAGAGGGGCGCCAGGCGGGGGACAGCCCTGGGGTGTCTGTCCCCTCCCTCTCCTTGCTCTCTTCCTCTCTTTTCCCTGGCAGTGGCTGTGTCGGACCGGCTGTCTGCGAAGGAGAGAAGGTTATGGATCGACATCTGGAAGTGGAAGAACTGCTCACAATCAGCGAAGTCGCACAGCTCTTGCGGGTCGATGCTACCACGGTTCGGCGTTGGGTGAAGGAGGGTTTACTGGAGGGGGTGCGCCTGCCTCGGGCCAGCCAGCGTCAAAGTTATCGTATTAAGCGCTCAACGCTGGAACGGCTCTTAGGAGAGGGACAGAAGTAGGGTCAGGCGTCGCACGCTGGCTGGTGGCCGCTGATAGCTGGCGGCGGGAGTGATGGTCGGTGATGCGGGTGATGGCTGTGGCTGGGATGGCTGCCCCTCTGAAATGAGACGAGGTGCAGCCTGCGATCACGGTCAGAGGGACTCTGGTCATTGCGGTCTGTGTCTCTCTACTATTTCTCTCCTCGGTTGAGGAAAGGCTGTTTGTGTGAGGGGGCGTGTCTCCTGGTTGCTATGGCATCGAGTCGTTTTGTTGCCAGCAGTGAGAGGGAGGCAAGAGCGACCATGATGAAGCGAAGCAGGGAACACCCCCTGAACCATCTTTCTGCGTTTTGATTGCTCGCCTCTGTTGTTTTCATGCTAAGAGCTTCCTTGCTACCTGGCAACGAAGCCGGGTAGCTTCTCTTCTGTGCACCGATAGGAATAGGGGGATGCCTCAGTTGGCTTCTTTAGTGGCCGGGCGCGGGATAAAGCTTGCTGAGGACCCAGCAGAGAAAGAGGACCCCAAGCCCCCAGATCCCCAGCACAAGCACGATTCCCCCTCGAAAGCATGGCTGCTCCTGAACCTGGGCGGCGCGGGCCCGGCTCTCCTCTAGAATAGCGGGCGGCAGGAGCTTGATGGCCAGCAGCATTCCTAGCGGCAGAATGACGAGGTCATCAAGATGGCCGACGATAGGAATGAAGTCGGGAATCAGGTCGATCGGACTCAAGGCATAGCTCAGGAGACTCAACAGCAGCAAGCGATGGTACCAGGGCAGGCGAGGGTCACGATAGGCCAGGATCAGGGTCTGAATCTCTTGCCGCAGGGAGCGGATACGCCCCTGCCAGCGCGCTCTGAAGGCTTGCATGACTCTTGAGTAAGCTCCTCCTTCCAGTGTCTCCTCTCCTGAGAGGCAGTATACAGACCATTGCAAGTCGCCACACTTCCAGCCAGGATGAGTACCACGGTAATCCAGTCGCCGACGCAGCGCGTATCTGCTCAGTGTCAAGATAGAGAGGGACGCTGCAGCTCAACAGGCCGGCCTCTGGTGCGGCTGTCCCTGTTCTCTCTGCCTTTGCCGACTGACTGACCAGCGGGAGGGGCGCAACCGTTGGCAGCCAGCTTGCTCACTATTCTGATGGAGATGAGGAAGACGAAGCATGTTCGATCCTGTACAACAGCACGATGTGCAGATAACGAGCCAGCGGTCTGACGCTCAGGGGGAGAGGGCTGCTGCTGGCGAGACTCGGGTCCCGGCGCGCCGGGCCTTTTTGCGCCGCTCGCTGACGGGCATGGCGCTGGCGGTACCTGTTGGGGGCTTGCTGGTGGCTTGCGGTTCCAGCTCAACGATGACAGGGGCGGCCTCAACGCCGACCAGTGCGGCCACCTCAGCGCCCACGTCCCCCACGCGCCTGCTCTCGCTGGCTTCGGTGGCTGATAGTGGCTCAGCCTTCCGCGAGATTATGCAGGATGAGAATGCCCACGTGACGTTTCTCCAGCAGGCCCTGACCAAGGCGGGAGTCCAGCCCCGCCCCAAGCCGACGTTCAAAAATCTGGAGCAGATGGATGTCCAGTCCTTTGCTCAGGTGGCACAGACCTTTGAGAACGTGGGCGTGGGGGCCTATTTGATGGCGGCCCCGGCCATCGCTACCAAAGCCTATCTGGCCGCCGCTGGCTCTATTCTGACAGTGGAGGCACGCCATGCCGGCTTTCTCGATGCGCTGCTCAATAAGCCGCTGAGCGCCAACGGGGCCTTTGACAAGCCACTCTCGCAGGCCGAGATTGTCAGTGCTGTCTCGCCTTTCATTGCCAGCCTCAATGGTGGCTCCGATCCCTCGGCCTCCCTCAAGAACGATGCGGCTATTCTGAATTTCGCGCTCCTCCTGGAGTTCCTGGAGGCCGAATTTTATAATGTGAATGTGCCAAAATTCTTCAAGTAGAGCGCTGCTCTCTTCTCTCTTCGCTCCTCTTCCCCTGATGGCGTGAACCATCCCTGGCAACAAACGCCGATGGAAGGGAGAGCGGGCCGGGCGCCAGGCCTGGGGAGGTCACAGTCGCTCAGGTGCTGCCGAAGAGGCGGCCTGTCGACGATCTCCTCTCCTTGCCGGCGCTCAGCTCTTTTTTGGGGGGAGCGAGCCCGGGCCCCGCGACCTCGCTGGCACCAGCGCACGAGAACCCCGCTTGCGCTTCTCTCTAGCAGCAGTCGATATCGGTCAGCAGTCTGCATCGCCGCCTTCAATGCCAGTTTTGTGCAATATGACCAGTAACCTGGGGAGAATCTTCAGTTATTCTGCCAATGACTGCCCGAAAAAGCGCATGGTAATCTAGATTCGCAAACGGGAACTGTGCATATTAACCAACAGCTCTGCGAGTGATCGGCCTTGCCCAGGTAGATGTAGCAGAGCCGCAGAGACGGTCGCTGACCGCGGGTCGCGCGAGCCGACCGGAGCAGATCCCACAGCGCTGCTGCTGCCCCGTTCCCCTGGCATGGGCAAACCGCGCATCAAGAGCGGGGGGGAACGATGAGCGACGTTGAGCATCCTGTCTGTACAAGGGCAGTCTTGCCTGGACCAGGCTGACTCTCGTCTGGCTGACTGCCTTGCTTCCAGAGCGAGGGAGAGTGGCTTTGCAGCAGCGGCAAGAAGAGAAGAACAGCAGTACGAACAGCGTAGCAACCCACTGCCCATACTGTGCCTTTCAGTGCGGTATGCTCCTTGGGGGCAGCCCACAACAAATCTGGATCGAGGGAGACAGGAGCTTTCCCGTGAACAGGGGAGGGCTGTGTCTCAAAGGATGGACCTCTCCCCAGACGCTGGCCCATGCTGAACGCCTCCAGACGCCGCTCAAGCGCCAGCCCGATGGGCGTCTGCTGCCGGTCTCCTGGGAGGAAGCGCTGGACAGCATTGTGCAACATATCCAGGCCACCCAGCAGCGCTATGGGAGGGAGGCCGTTGGCGTCTTCGGTAGCGGGGCCTTGACCAACGAAGAGGCCTATGTGCTCGGCAAATTCGCCCGCCTTGCCCTGAACACCTCCCAGATCGATTACAACGGGCGCTTCTGTATGTCCTCGGCAGCGGAGGCGATGAATCGCGCCTTTGGCCTCGACCGGGGGCTGCCCTTCCCTCTGGAGGACCTGGCCCAGGCCGAGGTCATCCTGCTGGCGGGAAGCAATATCGCCGAGACCATGCCCCCGCTGATGCAGTATCTGGATCGACAACAGCGAGCCGGTGGCCTGCTCATCACGGTTGATCCCCGCCACAGTGTCACAGCGCGCTCAGGACAACGGCACCTCCAGCTCACACCCGGCAGCGATGCAGTGCTGGCTAATGGCCTGCTGCACATTCTGATCCGCGACGGCCTGCTCGACGGGGAGTACATCGCCCAGCGCACCAGCCACTTTGAGGCAGCACGGGCGATGGCCGCCGCCTATTGGCCGGAGCGGGTCGAGCGTCTGACCGGTGTGCCCGAGCGAGAGCTGATTGAAGTCGCCCACCTGCTGGGCCAGGCTCGCTCTGTCATCATCCTGACCGGACGTGGCGTCGAGCAGCAGCGCCAGGGGGTGACCAATGTGCTGGCCTACATCAACGTGGCCCTGGCGCTTGGCCTGGTTGGCAAGCCTGGCAGCGGCTTTGGTAGCCTCACTGGCCAGGGCAACGGCCAGGGCGGACGCGAGCATGGGCAAAAAGCCAATCAGCTCCCGGGCTATCGTCGGATCGACGACCCGGCGGCCAGGGCCGCCATTGCCCGCGTCTGGGGCGTTGACGAGAGAGAACTGCCAGGACCTGGCCGCTCTGCCTACGAGCTGCTCGCCAGCCTGGGCACCCCAGGAGGGGTGCGCTGTCTCTTCGTCATGGGCAGTAACCTGGCTGTCTCCGCCCCCAATGCTTTGCACATCGAAGAGCGGTTGGCGGCCCTCGATTGCCTGATCGTCTGTGACTTCTTCTTGTCCGAGACGGCGCGCCTGGCCACGATCGTCTTGCCGGTCACCCAATGGGCTGAAGAGGAGGGCACCCTTACCAACCTCGAAGGCCGCGTCATCCACCGACGGCGCGTCTTTCAGCCACCTGCAGGCGTCTGGGACGAGATCACGCTGCTCTGCGAGCTGGCCAGGCGCCTGGGCAAAGGCCAGTATTTCCCCTTCAGCAACGCTCGTGACGTCTTCGAAGAACTCAGACGTGCCAGTGCTGGGGGCCTGGCCGACTATGCCGGCATCACCTATGAAAAGATCGATGCACAGCAGGGAGTTTTCTGGCCCTGCCCGACGCCAGAGCACCCGGGCACGCCTCGCCTCTTCGCCGACGGCTTCCCGACTGCTGACGGACGCGCTCGCTTTCATGTCACCCACTACCAGGGGCCTGGCGAAGAGCCAGACCGCGACTATCCCCTCTATCTCAGCACGGGGCGCATTCTGGCCCATTATCAGTCAGGCAGCCAGACCAGGCGCATCAGCCAGCTGCAAGCCCTCTGCCCCGAGCCGTTGATCGAGATTCACCCAACGACAGCCAGAGAGCATGGCCTCTCTGAAGGGGACCTGGCTCTGCTCTCAACTCGCCGGGCAAGCATGCAGGGCCGTATCAGGATCAACGAGACGATTCGCGAGGATACGCTTTTCGTCCCTTTCCACTGGGGAGATGCTCAAGCAGTCAACCGTCTGACTAATCCCGTGCTCGATCCAACCAGCCGCATGCCTGAGTTCAAGATCTGCGCCGCGCGGATCGAGCGGCTGGCCAATCCAGGTGAGTAGTACGCACAGGGAGGGAGCAACGCAGATGACGAGGAAACAGCGACTCGTGGTCATCGGCAATGGCATGGGCGGAGCCCGCCTTGTCGAAGAGATCGTCAGCCGCCCAGGAGGAGAGCGCTACGACATCACCGTGCTGGGGGCCGAGCCTTACGGCAACTACAACCGTATCCTTCTCTCAGGAGTCCTGGACGGCAGCTATTGCCCCGAGCATATCTTTCTCCATCCTCTGGCCTGGTACGAGCAACACAATATCAGGCTCTACGCCGGTCGGGCCGCCGTCAGCATCGACTGGCAGGATCACCGTGTACAGACTGCAGATGGCTCCTGGGAACCCTACGACTGCCTCGTGATTGCCACCGGCAGCAGTCCCTCTCTGCCGCCTCTGGCCAACCTCGTGCGCGAGGATGGTCAACTCATCTCAGGCGCCTTTACGTTCCGTACCCTGGACGACTGCCAGGCCATCCTGGCCCACAGCAGCCGCGCCAGATGTGCCGCCGTTATCGGCGGGGGCCTCCTCGGGCTGGAGGCCGCCAGCGGTCTGGTCAGGCGCGGTCTGGAGGTCCATCTCATCCATCGCTCTCCTCACCTGCTTAATCTCCAGCTCGATGCAGCAGGCAGCGCTATCTTGGCGCGGCTCATCGGCGAGCAAGGGGTCCAGCTTCACCTCGGCAAGGAGACGGTGGCTGTCCTTGGGCAAGACCGGCTCTGTGGCCTGCGCTTCAGCGATGGCAGCGAACTCGCCTGTGACCTCTGCATCATCGCAACCGGCTCCCGCCCCAATACCGATCTTGCCCGGACAGCAGGTCTGGCCGTCAGGCACGGCATCGTGATCGACGACGACCTGGCCTGCAGTGTCCCCGATGTTTTCGCCCTCGGTGAATGCGCCGAGCACCGGGGGCAGACCTACGGGCTGGTCGCCCCCGCCTGGGAGCAGGCTCGCATCCTGGCAGAGCGTCTGACTGATAGGGCCAGTCGCAAGCAGTATACTGGCTCAGTGCTCTCCACGCGACTCAAAGTGAGCGGTCTCGATCTGACGGTGATGGGCGATAAAGAGCCGGCCAGCAACAGCGACGAAGTCATTACTTACGCCGAGCCTGCCCGTGGAATCTACAAGAAGCTGATTGTGCGTGAGGGGCGTCTGCAGGGCGCCATCTTGCTGGGCGATCTGCCGGGCAGTGTCCCTGCCGCCCGTCTGGTGCAACTCTTCCATCGTGGTGATCCCCTCCCCGCTCACCGCGCTGAACTGCTCTTCCCGTGCCAAACTGGCAACAAGCAGACATTATCGGTGGCCGAGCTGCCCGACGATACCCAGATCTGCAACTGCAACGGGGTCTCCAAAGGGACCATTCTCGCCGCCGCGCGCGCAGGCAAACGCAGCCTCCAGGCGCTCTGCGAGGCCACACGCGCCGCCACTGGCTGTGGCTCCTGCAAAGGCCAGGTTCAGGAGCTCCTCGTCCTGGCCTGCGAAGGCGAGGTGGCCGAAGATCCCGCGGTGCACTACTATGTCCCGGCCATTCCCTTGACCAAGCCCGAGCTGGTGCGCGTCATCAAAGAGCGCGGGCTGCGCAGTGTCTCCGCCGTTTTCCAGGCGCTTGCCGACGGCAAAGAAGATCCAGCCAGCAAGGCCGGCCTGGCCTCGCTGCTTAAAACCATCTGGGGCAGGGACTACCAGGACGAGCGCGATGCCCGCTTTATCAACGACCGCGTGCACGCCAATATCCAGAAAGACGGCACCTTCAGTGTCGTGCCGCGTATCTACGGGGGTGTTACCACGCCGGAGCAATTGCGCCGCATTGCCGACGTCGCCGAAAAGTATCGCGTGCCGCTCGTCAAGATCACCGGCGGGCAGCGCGTCGATCTGGTAGGGGTGCGCAAGGAGCAGCTGCCGGCCATCTGGAAAGACCTCGGCATGCCTTCCGGCCACGCCTATACCAAAGCCTTCCGCACCTGCAAGACCTGCCTGGGGAGCGACTTCTGTCGCTATGGCCTGGGCGACAGTACCGCCCTGGGGATCAAGATTGAGAGGCGCTATCAGGGCATCGAGATGCCCCACAAGGTCAAGCTGGCCACTGCTGGCTGTCCACGTAACTGCTCCGAGGCCACAACGAAGGACCTGGGAGCGGTGGCTATCGAGGGAGGTCGCTGGGAGATCTACGTTGGGGGGGCCGCCGGCTCGCGAGTCCGGAAGGGCGACCTGCTTTGTACCGTCGATACCCATGAGGAGGTCCTGCTCTACATGGGACGCTTCATGCAGTACTACCGCGAGAACGCTAAATACCAGGAGCGCAGCTACGACTTCGTGGAGCGCGTTGGCATCGAGCATCTGCGGCGTGTTCTGGTGGAGGACGCCGAGGGCATCTGTGAGCGACTCGATCGTGAGATCCAGGCCGCCGTCGAGGCCTATGTTGACCCCTGGCAGCGCGAGGCCGAACAGCCGGTCACGTCCACCCAGTTTAGCCAGGCCCTGGAGGCCGTACCTATCCCTCTGGGAGCCGGCGATTGAGCGCGGCCCCACCAATACAATACCCAACCACGACTGACTCACTCGGCCCAGCCGCGCCCGAAGGCTTTCCTGCCAGGGAACAGACAGGCTGGAGCAGAAAGGAGGGAAGGAGCAAGCCCTATGAAAGCGCCGCTATCGCCTGGAGCCGTGTGCTATAATCTAGGGCACATCAGTCGCATTCCACGCGGCGAAGGCCGTACCTACCGGCTGCGTGATCGGCTCATTGCCGTCTTTCGCAGCCGCAACGACGAGCTATTTGCGACCCAGGCCGATTGTCCCCATCGAGGAGGGCCTTTAGCCGACGGCATCATTGGGGATGGCAAAGTGATCTGCCCGCTACACGCTTTCAAATTCGACCTGCGCACGGGCGCCCCACTTGGGAATACCTGCCCGAAGCTGCACACCTATCCCGTTCGTCTGGATGCCAAAGGGGATATCCTGGTCACCGTGGACGACTCGTAAGATAAGAAAAGAGCGGGCAGGGCCTGCCCCTACCTCCTCAGTCCACCGCTCAGCTCGCTCGACTGCGGACGCACGAGCAGCTCAGGCCAACCAATCAACCAGACGCCGAAAGGGGTGGGGCAAGCGGCAGCGGAACGCGGAAAGAGGAAAAGGACCAGCTATGACGAGACGGAGACGCTTTGCAGAGGCCGAAATCGCTGTGCTGGAGGCCCGCATGAGCGGAGAACTCGCCCATCTCATTGCACGGCATGGCGGGCATGCACGTTGCATTCCTGCCGTGCGTGAGGTCCCTCCGGCAGATGCAACTCAGCAGGCTATGACCTTACTGCAGGAGCTACGCACCCATCGCCTGGACGCCATTATCTTCTCGACTGGCGTGGGGGCC